>CAZKGS010000150.1:0-5919 GCA_964552105.1 uncultured Syntrophaceae bacterium | reverse complement strand
TTCCGCAGGCTGTTAATGCAAAAAGACCTGTAATTGTAAAGATCGGGAGCGATCAAGCCAGTGTAACTTTTCTAAAGGGTACGGCCACGGTTACTTCGACAGGGAATACGAGAATTCGCCTGTTAAAGACCGGAGACTTCCTTACGGAAGGAGATGAGATAATTACAGCGGTCAGGTCAAGGCTGGAAATTATGCTGCCCGATGGTTCTACCCTTCGTTTTGCCGATAATACCAGTTTTAAGATCCGTCAGATTCACTGCAGTAAAAAATCGGGAAAAAGAGATGTCAGAGTCAAAGTTGCCTTTGGAAGAACCTGGACAAGTATAAGAAAATTCTTTTTTGGATTGAAACCCAGGATGAAAATATCTGCCACGAATGCAGTATGTGGTATCAGGGGAACAGTTTTCAGGATGAATGTTGATGAGGATCAATCCATTTTAATAAGGACTTATGATGGAGAGGTACATGTTTCCAAGGTTATAGAAACTGTCGCACTGCCAAAACCGCCGGGCCCTCCGGAAAAAATTCCCGGTCCGACGCCAGTTCCGGGGCCCAGAAAAGTAACGATGGAAGAGTGGACGTTTATTGTCAGATCAATGCAGCAGATTCGGATAAGCAGTGATGGTATAGCCGAAAAGCCGGAGGCATTTACCGAAGAACAGGATAAAAATGAATGGGTTGATTGGAACAAATCAAGAGATGAAGCGGTACGTGATATAGAGGTTTCTCTTGAAGAGCGAAATAATCATTGAACAGGTAATTGTGAAGTAAGGTTTAATCTATGTGTAAAGGGAGAGAATGAAAAAGGGTAAAAAATCGATCCTTCCGGATCTTATTATCGGACTTCTCCTGACGCTGCTGGCATTTTCAGCTTCCTATTTTTCATGGACGCCACTGGAGGTAATGGAATACAGGGTTTACGATCTGGAGTCAAGGCTGCAAGATAATTCTTCATCCGCTCCCATCGTGATTGTGGCAATTGATGATGAAAGTGTCGCCCGGATAGGCCGTTGGCCATGGCCGAGAGGCTACATTGCAGATGCGATCGATGCACTTCGGAACTACGGTCCAAGGATAATAGGTGTAGACATCCTCTATTCGGAAAGTGATTTCAGCCAGGGATTACTGGAAATACGAAAGATCCTTGGAAAGATAGAGGCTGATGCCGGTTTACTTGAAAACGATGCTTTACGTCAAATCTATTTATCTTTACAAGAAGCCGAAAAAGAACTGGATAATGATGCCATACTTGCCGAATCTATTGCATCAAGTAAAAGTGTGGTCTTGCCCCTTTACTTTGTCCTTGGTGCTCCATTTCTGAATGACGAATCCAAAATGCCCGATTATCTCAAGCGTAATTCTGTATCTTTGTCGAACCTGGGAAATTTTATTACCGCTCAAGAAATTGTTCCTCCGATTCCCGATTTTGCTGCACAATCGATAGCGCTGGGACATATAAATACTATTGCCGATGTGGATGGAACGCTGCGAAGAGAGCCTTTATTGATAAGTTACGAAAACCGCTTCTTTCCCACCTTTGCCTTGCAGTTGGCTTTAAAGTATCAAAATCTTGACATAAAGGATCTCTCTGCAGGCTTCAATGAGTTAAGAATTGGAAATATCAACATTCCTGTCAATGAAAACAACCAGATGCTCATCAGTTTCAGCGAGAATTACCCCACATATTCTTTTGTTGATGTGATTAACAACAAAGTGCCTTCCGGGGTATTCAAAAACAAGATTGTTATCATTGCTCACAGCGCGAGCGGTCTTGGTACTATGTACGTTACACCGACTGGTACCAGTGTTCCATCAGGTGTGATCATAGCCAATGTCATTGATAATATCCTCAGTAACAAACATATCGTAAGACCCTCTTGGGCATTCTTCCTTGAACTCGGCGTTATTTTAATTTTCGGAATATTTCTTTCCCTTGTAATACCAAGATTGAAGGCAGGCACCAGTGCCATTATGTCTCTAATACTTCTTCTGGCCTGGAGTAGCACTGCGGTATATCTTCTGGTTGCGAAGGGATACTGGATCAAGGTTCTTTCCCCGTTCCTGCTCCTTCTGGTCGGCTATACCGTTATTGTGTCAAAACGATATCTCTTTACGGAGAAGACAAAGGAACACATTGAGGCTGACGGCGTTGAAACCAACAAGATGCTCGGGCTGTCTTTCCAGGGGCAGGGCATGTTAGATCTAGCCTTCGATAAATTCAGGAAGTGTCCGGTTGAAGATGAATCTGTAAAAGAACTGCTCTATAATCTCGGCCTCGATTTTGAGAGAAAACGGATGTTTAACAAGGCAGTTGCAGTTTACGAACATATTATGCAGGCAGGGAAATTCAAGGATATTGATGAGAAGACAAAGAAGCTTACGGCAGCTGGTGAAACAATGATCTTTGGAATGGGTGGCGGGAGAAAGGATGCCACGGTGCTGGTGGAAAGTGCCGAGACGAAGCCAACCCTCGGGCGCTATGAAATTATAAAGGAATTGGGAAAGGGTGCCATGGGGACGGTGTACATGGGTAAAGACCCGAAAATTAGCAGGGAGGTGGCAATCAAAACCCTCCGTTATGAAGAGGTAGATGAAGCACAGATTGCCGAGGTGAAAAAAAGATTTTTCAAAGAGGCGGAAGCTGTTGGAAAACTTACCCATCCCAATATTGTAACTATTTACGATGTAGGTGAAGATTATGATATTGCCTTCATGGCCATGGAGCTTCTCGACGGGTCAGACCTGGAACAATATTGCCAGAAGGACAACCTTCTTCCTCTTAGTAAGATACTGAGGATCATTACGTCAGTCGCTCAAGCCCTTGATTACGCTCATCGCAGCGGAGTCATCCACAGGGATATTAAACCGGCAAATATCATGATTTTAAGTGATGGTGAAGTGAAAGTAACGGATTTCGGGATTGCCAGGGTTATAGCCAGCTCAAAGACCCAAACTGGTATCATTCTCGGTACACCCAGTTACATGTCGCCGGAACAGATTGCGGGACATAAAGTGGACGGACGTTCTGACCTGTTTTCTCTCGGAGTAGTTCTCTACGAACTTCTGACTGGTGAAAAACCATTCAAGGGAGAAAGCCTGACTACACTCATGTACAGCATTACGACGTCTCCACCGTTCCCGCTTCATGACGTGGCACCGAATGTTCCGAAAAAATGTGCTGCTGTTATTGAAAAGATCCTTGCCAAGGATAGAGATAAGCGCTATCAGAGTGGAATGGAAATGGCAAAAGAACTTGCAGAGAGCATGAAATTATGAGACCTTTGCAAAGTGCTTAATTTCGTTCAAGTTCAAGGAAGACGAAAAATTTAAACACAGGGATACATTGAGTATTTCGAGGATTAAATTTTGAGTCTGACGCAGAAATTGGGCGAAAGGGGGTGTTTTGTAAAGGTTTCATCATAGGAGGTAGCATTGAAATTAATAGTCGCTGCCAGAACCGATCAAGGTCTTGTCAGACCGAACAACGAGGATAATTTCTATATTTCGGAAGAAAAAGGTCTCCTCGTCGTTGCGGATGGCATGGGAGGGCATGCCTCTGGAGAAATTGCGAGCAAGATGGCCATCGACATTATCAGGGATTATTTTGACAACATAATTGGCGAGAAAGAAAAATTAATCGGTAAGTACAATGAGGAATTCTCCGAAACGACGAACAGAGTTGGTTCGGCAGTGCGACTCGCCAACATGGCTATCCATGAAGCGTCACAAAGTAACCCGGAGTGGCAGGGAATGGGTACAACATTGGATGCAGTATCACTCAATGACAAAAGGCTGAGCATAGTTCATGTAGGAGATAGCAGGGTTTATCTTGTAAGGGCCGGCTATATAGAACAGCTCACTGACGATCATACACTGGTCCATGAGCAGGTGAGGCGGGAACTCTTAACGAAGGAAGAAGCTGAAGTATCCGACATGAGGCATATTCTTACCAGGGCTTTGGGTATCCGCGAAGAGATTGATGTAGATCTTGATGAGCTCACATTGGCTGATGGTGATATCCTGATTCTTTGTTCCGATGGCCTCAGTACAATGGTTCCGGACGATGATATCCTTTCTGTCGTTACATCGGTCAATGATCCGGCGGCAGCATGCGAAAGACTTATTGATGTGGCGAATGATAACGGCGGTAAAGATAATATCACAGTTATTGTGGCTTATACCAGGAAGAGCAACTGGTTTTCTTATTTATTAAAACTTTTACAATGGTTCAGGGGGTGAAAGATATGGCGAAGATTCTCCTCAAATTTAAAGATGCTGTAATAAAGGATTTACCGCTTGAGAAGGAGACCACTACGATCGGTAGAAAATCGGAAAATGATATAGTTATCGATAATATTGGTGTTTCAGGATTTCATGCCAAAATTCTTAAAGAGAGTGAAAACTTTTATATCGAGGATTTGAACAGTCTCAATGGAACTTTTGTAGATGGAAAAAAAGTATCCAAAAGTGTTCTTAATAGCGGCGATGTAATTTTGATTGGAAAGCACACCCTGGAGTTTATATCAGAGGAACACAGACGTGACGAGGGGATCAAAGCTCCCATAAGGGGTATATCGATGGATGAAACGATGGTGATTGATCCGCGGGAACAGGAAAAAATCCTGACTTCTACTGAAAAATTGGAAGTTCTTGGCGGTTTTATTATTATCGAAGGTTCCACTGATATGGGAGAGTATGAACTGAAAGAAAGAGTAACCACAATTGGCAAGGATGAAAGTGCCGGTATCCGGTTGAAAGGTTTCTTCGCTCCTAAGGTTGCTGCCCTTGTAAACAGGAGAAAAGAATGTTATTTCATCAGCCCCTCCGGTAAAAAGCCGCTGAAAATTAATGGTGAAGAAGTGACTCAAAGATATGATCTGAAAGATGGTGATATCGTAGAAGTTGCCGGTATAAAATTGCAGTTTTATCTTAAAGAATAAACGGGAAAGCAGGCAATTCCCTCATTCCGGAGGTTTTGTTTTGGATAGTTTTTTCAATTATTTGTCAACACATCCCATAGCAGCTATCGTTGTTGCCGTTATAATACTTTTCATGGTCTACTTTGTTATCAAGAAACTATTGAAGCTGGCACTCATATGCGGACTCATTCTGATAGCTGCCTCAGGTTATTTTTATTACAAAGCTCCTGAGAAATTTCCTGACAATGTGAAAAGCGCAGTAAGTGAGGTCAAAAATCAGACCGGAAAGGTAACTGAAAAAGGTAAAAGTGTTGTTGAGGTGGGTAAACGTGTATTGAAAAAGGGAAAAGACCTTGCCGTGGATGTTGAAAAATCAATGAGGGAAAAAGAGGAAAAGATAGAAGGTAAATAATCAGTTCAAAGAAGGTCGATTTCCATGGCCCTGACCGGACACGCCGTGACACATAATTCACAGCCGTTGCACTTTTCAGGGTCAAAGAGAACCATCATCGTTTTTTTATCGAGATATAATGCGCCTGCTGCACAAAAGGCAACACAGGCTCCGCAATGAACACACTTTTCCATATTCTGCGTTACCCTGTCAGAAAGCGGTTCGACTCTAACTCCGGTTTTTTTCAGGTAACGTATTCCTTCATCAAAATTTTCTTTTGTACCAACTAAATCAAGAACCAACAGACCTTCCCGCCTTGGAAATATCCTTGCCTTCAGGATATTAAAGGCCAGGTTATAATCTTTTACGAGGCGGTGTACTATGGGTTGATCCACAATATCCGCCGAATAATGAATAATCACTTTTCTTGAATACATAATACTGCTCAACTCTCAAATAATGAAGCAACGATATGGCAATAAACGTGTCATGTCAAGGAATTAGTTGAAGTGCTGGAGTATTCGTAAACAGGTAAGTCAAATACCCAGCAGGGCATTCCAGTCCAGAGAGGCAAAATTTTTATGGAGTGAATGATCATCGTTTATAATA
>CAZKGS010000149.1:0-5939 GCA_964552105.1 uncultured Syntrophaceae bacterium | reverse complement strand
TGCCGGTTTATTTATATTTATAATCCTTGCGTCCAGATTCGTGGCACGTGTCGCACCGTTCAAAAATCACCAGAAAGTAATATGGATTATCGATATAGTCTTCATACCTTCATTTATTCTCTGCATCGAATTTATCCTCAAGAAAATTGTCGGCCCTGAAACAATAGCTTTTATCAGAAACATAGAACTGGTCACCGCAAGTATCCTGTGGCTTGCCGGCGCATGGTTGTTAACACGGGGGCTTAAGCTCTTTCTGTGGGCAACAACCTTCAAAGAAAAAACGGGGGCAGAGACTCCGCTTCTAATCCGAAGCCTCGTAGCTGCTATAATCTATATTTTTGCTTTTTACGGAATATGGACGTCTGTTTTTGATCGCGAAATGACCGGTCTCCTTGTTTCCACGGGTATTATCGCAGCGGTACTGGGTCTTGCTCTGCAAAGTGTATTATCCGACCTTTTTTCAGGCCTGGCTATTACCATTGAAAATCCGTTTAGTGTAGGTGATTGGATAGAACTCAAGGACGGCACAACAGGAAAGGTTGTCGATATTACATGGCGATCGACGCGCTTGCTTTCGTGGAATAACAGCATTTATGTAGTGCCGAATAATGTCGCGGCAAGCAGTATCATACACAATTATGATCGACCGGAAAAACCGTATGCATACTGGATCTATGTTTCCGTCGATGCTGACATCCCATCTGATATAGTGATACAGTTTCTTCTGGAAGCTGCTCTTACCTGCAGGAGCGTTCTCAGATACCCGTCACCTGCTGTTCGGCTTGGCGATGCTACGACCCAACCCTTTAAATATATGGTTTATGTCTACTTTCAGGATTATTATTCACACTGGACTGGAAAAAGTGATCTGTTCTTAAGCATTGCGTCTTATCTATCCAAGGCCGGTATTTCACCTGCCGCCGTAAAATATGAGATTGATACGCGGGAAGCTCCCTTTGAAGAAGTCCGAAAGCTAAATGCCCTGGAACATCTCCGTGAAACCAACATCTTTAAACCTCTATCTGAAGGCGACATAGAAACAATTGCCGGTTCCAGCGAAATCAAGACCTTTCACCCCGGTGAAATGGTTATACAGAAAGATGATACGGATAATTCTCTTTACATCATTTCATCCGGTGTAGTTTCGATTTTAGAGAAAGAAAGCGGGGGGCAGCACATGGAAATAGCCCGGTTGGGCACGAATGAATGCTTCGGAGAAATGTCACTTCTCACAGGGGAACCACGGTCTGCAATGGTTAAAGCCCTTACTCCCGTTGAAGTAATTAATGTACCCAAAGAAGCGCTGGAACCGGTATTGAAGGCAAAACCGGAACTAAGCGACAAACTGGCTCAAATCATGGCTGATCGGCGTGCCAGGACTGAGGCATTTATTGATTCCAGAAGAAGAGACCCCTCTCCAGAAACGACGAAATCTTACGTAATCAGAATCCGATCGTTTTTTGGATTGGACATCGTTTAAAAACCCTTACTTTTTTGCCATATTGTCTATATCCCTCAGCGGGCTATCGTCTCGTAAATGATCTTTTACCAGATTACTTACTATCTCAATTCTTTTATTAGACCATCGCAGATAGTTTCCCAGGCGTATAACCAATTCATGCCCTAAAATATCATGCTTCGCATAAACACTTCTGTCTTCCTTTTCAACCCGCACAAAGGGCTTCGCCATATCGTGCAAAAGGGCAGCCCATCGTAAATTGATCTCAAGTGGCGCCAGGTTAGTAACCCGAACGGTATGTTTCCATAAATTATAGGCATGATACTTACTGTTCTGGTTATAATTCTTCTGCAGAAACAGCTCGGGAATCATATACCGGAATAATCCCGTATCCATGAGGTTGTTCAATCCCCGATCCACGTACGGTGATAGAAGCAACCTGTCGAGTTCCATAACCCATCGTTCTTTACTGACCTGCAAAATCTTATAATTTAATTTTGCGGCTGATTTAAAGGTTGTCTCATCGATATTAAATCCGAGTTGAGCAGAAAATCTCGCAGCCCGGAGCATTCTCAGGGGATCTTCCCTGAAACGAGAGGTCGCGTTTCCGACACATTTTATTATCCTTTTCTTGATATCTCCCTGTCCATTAAAGGGATCTATAAGCTTTTCTCCCCTTTTTGCCATTGCATTTATTGTAAAATCTCTCCTGCCGAGATCAGCCATGATGTCATTTACGAATTCCACCTCCGGTTTTCTGTTTCCTCTCTGATAGCGTTCGGTCCTGAAAGTCGTAATCTCAACTAAATGGCCGCCAATTTTAACCCCGATTGTCCCAAACCTCTTTCCCGTAAGAAATGGTTTTCTTTTTACATCACGAATCTTTTGTTCTATCGCATCAGGATCATGGGGCGTGATAAAATCGTAATCTTTGGGTTCTATCCCCATCAGTTCATCTCTGATAGATCCCCCAACCATGTAAACGGGAGAGATGATCTTTTCTACCTGCTCGTATATCTTATCCATTTGCATATCCCTATTTAGCATTCAAGGCTATATTTACCACAAACAACAATAAATAGGTAGAATCTAACAACGAACCGTTAACAATAATTGTAGTTCAGGCAATAACAGCTTGTTAGGCAGGCTCAAAAATGGCAGTATAAAATCAATTTACGGGGGATCAAATCCAAAATGATATTCGAAAGAGAAATTTCGGCATGACTAAAATCCTGTGCTTTGCCCATCGCGGCGCATCAGGTCACGAGCCGGAGAACACGTTGTCGGCAGTCGAAAAAGCCATTTCAATGGGAACAGACTGGATTGAAATCGACGTATATACCGTGGAGGGAGAACTCATAGTTATTCACGATGAGAGACTTGAACGGACTACGAACGGTTATGGTTATGTTGTGGAAAAGTCACTGGAATATTTACGATCCCTTGATGCAGGCAAGGGACAAAGGATTCCCACACTTACCGAAGTATGTGATCTTATTGATCGTAAGGCCGGAATAAACATTGAGTTGAAAGGTCCCGGCACGGCTCATTTAACTGTTTCTTTGATAAATAATTATGTGCGAGAACGCTTCTGGAGTTACGATCAATTTATTGTATCCTCCTTCAACCATCATGAGTTAGTAAAGATGAAAAAGGCCCAACCCCGGATTAATACAGGAGTTCTTATTAACGACATCTCTACACACTATGCCGAGTTTGCTCAGGGAATTGGTGCATATTCCGTACATCTCCGCATTGATTCTATTAATAAGGCATTCGTTGAGGATGCCCACAAACGCGGGCTCAAGGTGTTTGTCTTTACCGTCAATCATCCGGAGGATCTGGCACGTATGGAAGAGGTGGACGTTGACGGAGTTTTCACCGATTATCCCGAGATTGTTTTATCAAAATGAAAACGACTGAACAGATGAAAGCAAATTCTATCAAGGGATATCTTTGCGTCATTGCCGCAGCCATCATGTGGGCTTCATCGGGAACCGCCGGCAAGGTCCTCTTTCAATCAGGAATTACTCCCTTAGAACTTGTCCAGATTCGAGTAACTTTTTCGTCAGTCTTTCTTGCAATTGCCTTCGGAGTATTCAGCAGACACTACTTCCAAATCCGACTCCGGGACCTGTTCTACTTCCTCCTCCTCGGAGGAGTAGCCATGGCCGTTGTTCAGTTATCCTACTTTCTCGCAATCAGTAAAATCCAGGTAGCAGCGGCTATCCTCCTTGAGTATCTTGCTCCCATACTCGTCGCCTTATACTCAATTTGTTTCTGGAAGGAGCGACTGACCGCACCAAAACTCACAGCCCTGTTCCTGGCAATGGCAGGATGCTACCTGGTAGTGGGAGGATATGATCTTCAACTCCTCCATATGAACCGCCTGGGCATCATGTGGGGTCTTATCGCCGCAGTTTCTTTCGCTTCGTATACACTTCTTGGAGAGCGAGGCATGCACCGCTATCGTCCCTGGACGGTAATCTTTTATGCATTTTTATTCGCGTCCCTTTCACTGAATATTATTTACGAACCTTTCAATTATCTGCGCGCCGGCTACAGTGCGAACCAGTGGGTATGTCTCCTTTATATAGTTATCATAGGAACGATTCTTCCCTTTGGGCTTTATTTCATCGGAGTCAATCATATTCGATCAACCCGCACAATGATTACTGCCACACTTGAACCCATCTCTGCAGCATTCATGGCCTTTTTCCTCCTTGGAGAAGTACTGGAACCCCTGCAGATCTCAGGCGGTATCCTGGTGGTGGCCGCTATCGTGCTGCTGCAATTGCAAAAGGAGCAAGACGAATTGGCGCCTGAGTTAATCCGCGCTCGAAAGAAAAATTAAATATTTGCCGTAGTCCGATAATGAAGACGCTGATTGCAAAAAGCATATATTCTTACTTTGTCCTTGACACATAACCATCGCTTTTTTATAGTCACCCATCCCGAAAAAACCATTTTCTATTAAAGGGGGCTTTATCTTTTTTCCTGGCTTCTTATGGGCTTCCATAATGAGACCTTTGCAGAATGTTCAATTTTGTTCAAGTTCAAGGAAGGCAAAAATTTTAACCACAGGAATATGTTGGATATTTCGAGGATTAAAATTTGAGCCTGACGCAGAAATTGGTCAAAAGGGGATGTTATGCAAAGGTCTCATAATACGAAGATTGCTCTTATTCATGTCAGGAAAATAAGGTTCCAAATAACAATAAAAAAGGAGTGTGGAAAATGAAGATTACGAAGTATCTGGTAATGATTAGTATCCTGTTGTGTGTGTTTATGCCCTTCAATGCCATGGCAGCGCCGAAACCGGTCGTAATTGGACTTCAGGGACCAATTACGGGACCATGGGCTTATGAAGGTCAAATGGCAAAACAGTCATGCAAGATAGCAGCCCGGTTGATCAATCAAAAAGGGGGTATCCTCGGAGGACGCATGGTTGAGGTCAGGGTGGTCGATGACGCCGGTGAGCCGAAAACAGGTGCCCTGGCGGCAACGAAACTGGTTGGCCAGAAGGATGTTGTTGCTTCTGTTTCCACGTATGGGTCATCTGTCTGTGAACCTGCATCGAACATCTATGAAAAATTTAAAAAGGTAAATATCGGCTACGGTGTAACGGCTGTCCGCCTGACACAAAGAGATTTTAAATACTTTTTCCGCACCTGTGGCCGTGACGATTCACAGGGCAAGTTTTTTGCCGATATTGTTCCACAAAGATTCGGCGCGAAGAGAATTGCCATCACCCACGACAATACAGCCTTTGGTAAAGGCCTTGCCGAAGATACCAGAAGGGCCCTCAAACCGATGATCGACGCGGGAAAAGTTCAAATTGTTTATTATGATGCTATTACCCCGGGGGAAAAAGATTTTCGTGTTCCGTTAACAAAGTTACGTGAAATCAAACCGGATGTCTGGTATTTCACCGGTTACTATGCTGAAGCAGCCCTCCTGATTAGCCAAGCCCGGGATATTGGGATTACCTGTCCCTTTGTGGGAGGAAACGCGGCCATCAACAACGAATTCGTCAAGATCGCCGGGCTGGAAATAGCAAAAGGCTGCTATATGACAAATGAGCCTCTGCCGGGTGATCTCCCCTACCCTGAAGCCAAAGAATTCCTGAAGGCTTATAAAGATAAATTTGGCGAGATTCCTTCAAGTCCCTGGCCGATTTACGCTGCTGATGCCCTGAATATCATTGCATATGCCGTTGACAAGACCGGCTCTACGGACTCAAATGTTCTTGCCGGCTATTTAAGAGATAAGGCAAACGGCGTTCCGGGAATAACCGGCCCCATCGGATTCACCAAGCAGGGTGATCGCGAAGGAGTACCTTTTTATCTGTACGTCGTGGATGATAAGGGAAATATTGTAGTTTCCAAATAATCATACACCACAAAGATTATAAATCAGCCACAGACTCACACGGATTTAAAAGCTGATGCAGTATTGATGAACTCGCAAAAAGTTATAA
>CAZKGS010000148.1:0-5976 GCA_964552105.1 uncultured Syntrophaceae bacterium | reverse complement strand
CAATAAATAATGGGTAATCTCTCGGTACAGTCAAGAGCGTTCATAAGTAGGTGTTAACAACAATTTTCTTCGTTGAGCCACGGTCAGATAACCGACAAATTTCAATACATTTCATCTAATTAGCAAACCACTATATATTTATTGACGAGTAAGCCGTTCAATTGAAGATTTTACGATGGCGAGTACAAAGCGTTCATCTGTTTTACCTTTGTTGTCACTTCTTCAACCAGCCACTCCGGCTTTATCAGCTTTGCCTCCTCCCCGAAGAATAGAAGCCTACTTATCAGCTCCGATTCAGAAGAAGCGCTGAATGTCAGCCCGATTTTTCTTTTACCTTTCTTTGTAATTTTCTGGTCGGGACTCCAGATTCTTTCAGAAACAAACCTTGCAGCCCATCCGGTAAATTCGACTTCCACCTCAAAGGAATCCTCTTTAGCGATACCAAAATTCCGATTGAATGTTTTCTCAAAGTCATAGTCATCCGGAAATTCATAACCCCTGTCGGTCGTCTCAATTTTTTTTATTCTGTGAACGGCAAGGAGAGGATCATAATCCGGTTCCTGATATCTTTTGCCGGGATATTTTGCCATCTGAGCGTGAAGATAAACCGTGTCATTGTGTGAGAACAGCTTGAGAGGCTTGATGTAAAAAGTCTTCCCTTTTTTCTCCATGATGGCCCGGTAATTTATCCTGCAGACCTTCTTGGCTTCCATTCCCTCTATGATTGTGCAAATTGTATCGTGATGGGGCGTATAATCTATAGTTCCGGGACGAAAAGATCCAAAGATCCGGGATGACTTTTCTCTCTTCTCGGGAAGCAGGGTACGGCTTTTTAAAAGCGCCTGGGTAGCCTCTTCAAACAACTTGTTTCCCAGAAGATGCGCGGTGAAGTCCCTGCACATTTCAAGGATGTTCAGTTCCATCTCCGTAAGAGAGTACGTAACCGGTACCGTAGCCGGTCTCTTTATCTGGAAATACTTTCTGTTTCCCTCCATCCTCTCGTCTATATCAACCTTGTAGGCCATCCTGATATCATTTACCAGCCTCAGCACTGTCTGTTTGGAACAGCCGAGCATCCTTGAGAGTTCCGTAAGCGAATAACTCTCTCCGGAAAATAAAAGTTTTACGAAAAGACTTATCAACTTCTCTCCGTAGCTCCTGTAAATATCTCTTTTTTCAGCCATATTGAGCCTCCTGAAAAAATTATAAACCGTTCCTCGATATGGAACACTACCATGATATTGTTTACTCAATCAATAAAAAAGGAGTTTCAAATGATAATAGCACGTGACCACAGAGTCCCCAAACCAAAAAGTGTTGTCACCATGAATATGGACAGAGATGAACAGTTTATCATGAAAAGATGTGCGACGTATCTCTACAACCTCCTTGATCGTTACATCCTGATTGATGATGAAACATTTGATTTTTTGAACTGGATTCTCGGGTCGGATATGGAAATAATCAGCAGGTATCTCCTCTCCCGTTTACCCGAATCGGAAAGGAAAAATTTCGAAGAAGAACTTCTGGAATCTGAATATGATTCGAGATTCTACTCCAAGGCTGCAAATAAAATTATCCGGGGAAGCTCCGGTAAAAGAAGGCTTCCCGGGTTGAAGGGATTTATACAAAACACACTGAGATCAAAAATCAGAAAATTACAGTATCGGGGCGCTTCCGGCATCGAAAAGAGCCTGTCGGCCTTTAAAAAGATGTTTCACCTGACAGATCAGGAGGTAGAATTCGCTTTTTTTCTCTTTATTATCAATGTTAATTGCGATCCTCCCGAAAATTTCTTTGACCGTCATCTGCACTGTGACTCCTTTATAGGACGCAAATATCTTACGGCGCTTTTACGGATAAGTCAGGCTGAACTCAATCAGATACTTTCCGGAACCCTGTATAAGATAGGATTCTTTGAAATGGATCAATACATTCGAATGAACGATGATTATCTCAATCTTTTCCAGGGTTCATCCAAACAAAAAATTTCAACCAACTTTTTTACCAGAATTTCACGGAAGGCCATCCCCCTGGAAAGCCATTTGATCGATTGCAGACATACAGAACACGTCTTGAAACTTCTCAAAGATAAACCCGGGACATCAACCCATATCCTTCTGTATGGTTCAGCGGGTACAGGAAAGACCAGCTATGCCATTGGACTTGCCGAAAGACTGGGGATACCGGCCTATGAAATAGTAAGGGGGGATGACAACAAAACCAGCCAGAGAAGGGCAGCCATCACGGCCGCAATGAACATGACAAACGGAGGAAATGGATCGCTGATCATTGTGGACGAGGCGGACAATATTCTCAATACCCAATTATCGTTCTTTATGAGAGGCGAAACACAGGACAAGGGATGGCTCAATCAGCTTCTCGAAGAGCCAGAAGCAAGGATCATCTGGGTTACCAATTCCATATCCGGTATTGACGAATCTGTTTTGAGGCGCTTTTCATTCAGTCTTCACTTCAGACCGTTCAACCGTCGTCAGAGGATTCAACTCTGGGAATCCATACTTCGCATCAACAGGGTCAAGCGGCATTTCAGCGAGTCCGATATTGCTGAACTGGCAAAACGTTATAAGGTCAGTGCCGGGGCCATAGATACGGCCGTCAAAAAAGCACGTGATGTCGGTGCAGCATCAGGAAGTAAATTTAAAGACGCGGCAATAATGGCCCTGGATGCCCATAAGGTACTTTTCAATTATGGAAGGAAAGAGATCAATAAGGATGCAATCGAGAAGGATTATTCTCTGGAAGGATTGAATATTGAAGGGGATCTTAAAACGACCATGGATCAGCTTGAAGCGTTTGACTATTATCTCAGAAATCCAGGCAATGATGAAATCAAGAATATGAATCTTCTCTTCTACGGCCCTCCCGGTACGGGTAAAAGTGAACTGGCGCGTTATATCGCCAACCATCTGGACAGAGAGATCATCACAAAGCGGGCAAGCGACTTTCTTGATAAATATATCGGCGAGACTGAACAGAAAATCAGAGCGGCCTTTGAAGAAGCTGAAAACGAAGAGGCAATACTGATTGTCGATGAAGTTGACACGATGCTCTTCAGTCGTGGCCAGGCACAGCGGTCATGGGAAATCAGCCAAACCAATGAATTTCTGACACAGATGGAGCGATACCGGGGGATCCTTATCTGCACGACAAACAGGTTGAAAGGTCTCGACGATGCGTCGATACGGAGGTTCAATCACAAGATGGGCTTTAACTTCCTCAAACCTGATGGGAACGTCATATTTTACCAGAGACTCCTGTCGCCATTGATAAACACTCCACTGAATGAAGAAAATGAAGAATCACTGAAGAGCATTCCAGATCTTGCCCCCGGAGATTTCAGGATTGTTCGTGACAGGTTCTCATTCTACCCGTCGAATCAGATAAATCACCGGATTCTGATAGATGCCCTTGAAACAGAGGTCAAAACGAAGAACTTCCATAAATACGGAGGAAAAAGGATAGGATTTTAAAATAATATGGATATTTATAAGAAGAATATGTATGGTTATGTGCGACATCAAATGGGCATTTGAGAAAATAATTAAGGAAACATTGTAATGTCTGATGCAATGCCCTATCTCAGCAAGACACTTTTCATAAAAGGGCTTCAATGCCACAAAGCCCTCTACCTGCGCAAATACCATCCCGAACTCAAGGACGAAATTTCTGATACCCAGGAAGCAATTTTCAGAAGCGGCACGGAAGTGGGTATCGTCGCCTGGAAGTTATTTCCAGGTGGTGTTGAAATACCCTATGAGGGACTGTCCCACTCTGAACAGATACGACAAACACAAGCTGAAATTGAGAAGGGAACCGTCACTATATACGAAGCGGCATTCGGTCATAAAGGGACGTTCTGCAAGGTCGATATACTTCATAAAGATCCCAATGGATGGAAGATCTACGAGGTCAAGAGTTCAACGGGCATTAAGGCCGTATATTATGATGATGTAGCATTTCAGTATTACGTCGTGAAGAATGCAGGTCTTAAAGTTTTTGGAGTATCGGTCGTATATATCAATAATCAGTACATCAGGGACGGTGAAATAGAAATGGACAAGCTTTTCACAATGAAAGATCTCACGGAAACCACAATCAGCAGGCAATCCTTTATCGAAGAAGAACTACGCAAACAGCGAGAGATGCTGATGGGTGAACTTCCGGATATTGATATAGGCAGGTACTGTGAAGATCCGTATCTGTGTGATTTTAAGGGATACTGCTGGTCCCATATCCCCGAAAATTCTGTCTTTGATCTCAGGGAAAGGGGCGTTAATAAATTTGAGCTTTACCGGCAGGGAATCATTCGTATGAAGGATATTCCTAAAGACAGGTTAAACTTTAGACAGAGAATTCAGGTAGAGGGAACATTAGAAAAGGAAAATCACATAATTAAAGAGAATATACGGGATTTTCTTAATTCGCTCTGGTATCCCCTCTATTTTCTCGATTTTGAAACTTTTATGCTGCCCATACCGCTTTTTGATGGAATAAGGCCATATCAGCAAATTCCTTTCCAGTATTCCCTGCACTATATGGAACAACAAGGGGGAGAATTAAACCACAGCGAATTTCTTGCTTCGGCCAATTGTGACCCGAGAAAAGAACTGACAGAAAAGCTGATAAATGAAATTCCCGACAACGCCTGCGTTCTTGCCTACAATATGTCCTTTGAAAAGCGCATTTTAGAGGATCTCGGATCATGGTTTCCTGAACACAGCGAAAGGATTGAAGCCATTATCGATAACATAAAAGACCTGATGGCACCCTTCAGAAGTAAAGACTATTACCTCTGGCAGATGAACGGGTCTTATTCCATTAAAGCAGTGTTGCCTGCACTCATCCCTGAACTGAGCTATGATGAAATGGAAATCAGCGACGGCGGTATGGCGATGAATGCCTACGCGACGATGTGCGAAACGAAAGACCCCGGGGAACTTGAAAGAATCCGAAATGCCCTTCTTGAATACTGCCAGCTCGATACGTTGGGGATGGTGAGAATAGTGGGCAAATTGAGGGAGATAGGAGGGTGAGGCCATTCAAGAAGCGAAGTACTCCGAAAAGGAACAAAAATAATTGATACTCAAATTGAAGAAATGGAGGTGTATGAAGCAATGGAAAACAGAAGAGAATTACTGAATTACTTATTAGGTATCGGTGATCATGAAACCGCAAAGGTGTGGTTCGTTGGTATCGAAGAAGCTGGAGGATGGACAAAAGAATACATCGATGAGATTAAAGGATATGAAAACAAAGATTTTAATCCGGTCAAATCTGGCCGAATCACCGAAGATGCAAATAAGTATGGAAATAAATTCACAAAAGTATATGATATCATGAGCAAAATTGTTGTAGGGCTTCAGGGTAATGAGTGGCAGAATAAATGGAAAGAATATCGCGACAAGAAACTGTTTACGAAGGGAAACGAGGCGCTTCAGATCAATCTTTATCCTCTTGGTAAAAAACACGTAGGAGATTGGCCTCAGGAATATGAAAAGTGGTTTGGTTTTACTACAAGAGAAGAATATTACAAGTGGATTTCAGAAGACGAAAATAGGCGATTTGCGCAAATACGTAAAAAGAGGGAAAAGCATGGCAATCCGTTGACTATCTGCTTCGGCAAGTCATTCTGGTCAGATTTTATAAAATGTTTCAAGTTAAAAGACCGCTTATATAAAGGCTATCAGGATACCTTTATTTTCTATGAAGAAGAGAAGGTCATTCTCGTTC
This sequence comes from uncultured Syntrophaceae bacterium, assembly GCA_964552105.1. GTDB lineage: Bacteria > Desulfobacterota > Syntrophia > Syntrophales > UBA6807 > CAZGAK01. The sequence continues at coordinate 222 of CAZKGS010000148.1, read as the reverse complement.
CGTTTTTCTGGTACGGTGGCAAATCTGGCATGACCGATGGGAGAATTGGAAAACTCTTATGCCTCATTAAAGAACTGAACCTCAACCCATTTACTAAAATGTAATTAGTTGAATTGACAAGAATTCTCCTTTTATCGTTAAGGGGAATTCCGGGGGATATGGGGTCAGGGGATATGGGGTCAAGTCTCCGTTTAGCTTATGTTGATAGGGAAAATGATAGGA
>CAZKGS010000147.1:0-5983 GCA_964552105.1 uncultured Syntrophaceae bacterium | reverse complement strand
GGTTATAAAGGCCGGTGAGTCCGTCTGTTATAGCTGAATGCAGAGCGGTTTCATAATGGGAGTGAAGCTTATCCAATAATGCCTTATTTTTTAATGCGTTCCTGATTCTGATTCTCAGCTCTCTACTGTCAATGGGTTTTGTTAAGAAATCGCTGGTTCCCAGTTCTATACCTTTGATCTTGCTTTCCACGCCGCGGACGGCAGTTATGAAAACAATGTGAATATTCTTTGTTTCTTCCATCTCTTTGAGACGACTGGCCACTTCGAAACCGTCTATGTTCGGTAAGATAATATCGAGTAAAATGAGGTCCACCTTTTCCCTTTGAACAAGGTATATTGCATCTTCACCATTTCTTGCCAAAATAATGTTATATGGTTCACCGCGAAGGTAATTCTGAATGAGCCTTATATCCTTTTCATTATCTTCCACCAGAAGAACAGTGGGTAATTCTCTTTCCCTTAGCGGAGAACCTTCTTTGGATACTCTTTCGTAGAAGGTTTCCATTGACTGTGTACGAACTTTTAATTGCTCCCTGTATTGTTTTAATCGGAGCATGGAATTAATTCTTGCTAAAAGCTCGGTCTCGTTAACCGGTCTGTTAAGCAATTCATCTGCACCGACTTCAAGACTTTTCGGTTTGCTCTCCTGACTATCAAGGGATGTGATCAGAATAATGGGTATGTCCCATGTTCTTGGATTGTTTTTCAATATTTTCGTTACTTCATAACCATTTATTTCCGGCATCATGATATCCATCATTATTAAATCAGGACATTCCGTTGCTACCATTTTTAAAGCTTCCTTGCCTCCATGAGCTTCGATTATTTCGTATTTGTCATCGGGTAGATATGCGGTTAATTGCTTGATGTTTAATGGTTCATCATCTACGATTAATAATTTGCTTCTGTGAGGCAATATTCTGGGGATCCTGGGCTTTACGCCCTCATTATGCCTGATAAATCGGCTGATAGTATCAAGAAATGATCTCGTGTCAATCGGTTTTGTCATATAGCCGTCACAACCGGCTTCAATGGCTTTCCCTTCATCTCCCGACATTGCATAGGAGGTCAATGCTATAATGGGAATTTCTTTCAAATCGGTATCTTCCTTGATTATGCGTGTGGCGGTGAAGCCATCCATGCCCGGGAGCTGAACATCCATAAGGATGAGATCCGGGTGATGATCACGAGCCAGTTCAATGCCCTTTTCGGCATGTGCAGCTTCCAGTATCTGATACTGACCGAGGGTGAGCAGGCTTCTTACCAGCTTCAGGTTCAGTTCGTTGTCTTCTATCACCAGAACTGTTATTTCTTCCACGGGCGGACCTCCTGTTTCAAACTAGCCTGGGGAGGAAAGATCTTCAAAATCAAATATATATCTGATTTTGCTATGGTTTGTCCATCATTTCTGTAAAGTTATCAACAATATTTTTGTCCAGTTTTCCTTCATCCGCTTCCTGGCGCAGTATTTCAAAGGCCTTTTTTCTGGACATGGCCGTACGGTAAGGCCGATCCGTAACCAGAGCATCAAAAATATCAACTACACCCATGATTCGAGCAAGAATAGAGACATCTCCATCCTTAAGGCCGTCAGGGTATCCGGTTCCGTCGAGCTTTTCGTGATGATGACGAATAACATCGAGGGCAGGCCCCAGCGTCTTTTCTAAGGGCAAACATATCTTATATCCCATCTCTGCATGTTGCTTGATTATTTCGAATTCTTCCGGATCGAGCTTTCCCGGTTTATTCAATATTTCTTCAGGAATACCTATTTTCCCGATATCGTGCAAAACACCCCCGAGTCGTAGAGCATCAATTTCTTTTGCAGACAGTTCCATTCTCTGGCCCAGTGCCACAGCCATATTTGAAACCCTTGAAATATGGTCCTGCGTATATGGATCCTTTGCCTCGACTGCGTTTGCCATGGAGATAAGAACGTTCTCGATACTTGTCAATTTTTTATTGAGGGCATTTACATTTACCAGTGAATTAACTCTGGCCATCAGTTCGGCTTTATTTGGTGGTTTGGTAATGAAGTCATCGCTTCCGGCTTCGATTCCCCGGACTTTCGATTCCACATCATCTAATGCGGTTACCATGACGATCGGAATCATGCGTGTTGATTCACTTCCTTTCAAACGACGACAGACTTCGTAGCCGTCCATATCGGGCATCATAATATCCAGTAAAATCAGATCGATATCTGTCTTATTTGTTATCGAGAGTGCCTCATGGCCGTTGTATGCCTTTATTACGTCGTAATTAGCTTGTTTGAGGAGAGCCTCCAGCAGTTTTACATTTTTCGGTTCATCATCAACGACCAGAATTTTTGCTTTTTCTTCAATAATCGGTCTGCTTTTTTCCTCGAAATAATAGATTCTGTTTCTTCCACCGGTTTTTGCCTGGAACAGGGCCTCTTTTGTCTTCTGAATGAGACTCTCACTGTCGGCAGCATCTTTAAGACACGAAGCGAGGCCTCCGCTTATCGTTAGAGCGCCATCAGTTAATTTTTCCACAGACAGCCGGATACGTTCCATGGCGTTGAATGCCTCTTCAGGGGTTGTCCTGGGTAGAATAAGAGCGAATACATTACCTGAATATCTTGCTGCCATATCAGATTGACGGATATTTTTATTAATGATCATTGCTATTTCTTTCAGGACTTTGTCTCCCTTTGCCGGACCGTGCTGCTTGTTGTAAAGGGAGAGTGAATCGACATCGATCAAGACAAGCGTAAAAGGATAACCATACCGTCGAGATTTGTTGATTTCCTTATCCAGGAATATCTGGAAGAGCCCATGATTAAACAGGCCGGTCAGGCTGTCGGTATAAAGTGCCTGTGTTTCCTCTTCGTAATCTTTCAACAACTCTTCATCCATTATTTTTACACTCTCCTTTCCATCATCCATCATCCAGTTACTAAACCGGTATTACAAAGCGAAAAGTGCTTCCCTTGCCCTCTCCTTCACTTTCCGCCCAGATCCTGCCGCCGTGCAATTCTATGAGACTCCTGCTCAGTGAAAGACCTAAACCGGTGCCCTGATATTTCCGGCTGTACGATCCGTCAATCTGTTCAAAAGACTTAAAAATGCGGTCCAGATTTTCCTGACTGATCCCGATTCCGGTATCTCTTATGGAAACCTCCACAAAATTTGCTTTATCCGTTTGTTCATGGTCATTTGGCGCCGGCAGGGTGATCTCTCGTCCGTCCTTGGTCGACATACGTCTTTCAGGCAGATTCAGGGAGCATGCAGAAACGATTATGGAACCTCCATCCGGTGTAAATTTGACTGCGTTGGAAAGGAGATTGTAAACAATTTGTTTCAGCTTGCGTTCGTCGGCGTGTATCGTGTCCTGTACTTCTTTTATCTTTGTTGATAATTTTAACCCGTGTTTCAAGGCCTTTTCTTTGACCATTACAAGGCTGTTTTTTAACAGTATTTCAAGGTTGACTTTTGAAGGTTTAAGTTCAAGTTTGCCCACTTCAATCTTGGAGAGATCGAGGATGTCGTTGATCAGGGAAAGAAGATGCCGGCTGCTCTGGAGGACATCGTTGAGATATTCCTCCTGAACATCAGTAAGGTCTCCAAAGTTTCTATCCACAACCAGTTCTGTAAACCCGATGATGACGTTTAAGGGTGTTCTGAGTTCATGGCTCATATTGGCAAGGAATTCGCTTTTCGCACGATTTGCTGTTTCTGCCTCTTCTTTTGCCCGTTTTAGTTGTAATTCATACTGCTTGCGTTCTGTCATATCGCGAGCAACGCCGCGGAACCCCGTTGGCTTACCGTTAATATCTCGCTTCAGGGAGGCGGAAAGGCCAAAAAATCTTTTGCTGCCCTCTCTTGGAATCATTTCATAATCGATTACATGCGCGGATTTTCCCGTGCGATAAATTTCGTTAAAGAATTGATACATTTTGTGGGCAGTTTCAGGAGTGGTGACTTCACGGTTGTTCATCCCGAACAGTTCATCTCCGGAATATCCGGACATCCCCTGGAATGCTTCATTGAAAAAAGTTATGCTTCCGGTAAGATCAACCTCAAAGTAACCCTCCTGGATACTTTCAAGAATGTTTCGATACTTTTCTTCACTCTGCTGTAAGGCCTCCTGTGCCTGCCTGCGTTCCTCGATTTCATGCTCAAGGCTAATATTTTTTTCTTCAATCTCCCGTTTGTTCCTGCATTCTTCCTCCCTTGCCACATTCAATTTATCCATCATCTGGTTGAATGATCGGCCAAGCAGACCTACTTCATCCGTCGATGTAACGGTTACTTTGTGATCAAAATCTCCATCCGAGATAATTTTTGCTGTATTTGCGAGATTGATGATCGGCCTGGAGATAGAGCGAAACAGAAAAAACGATATAATTGCCCCCAGCAGAATAATGATAGCGCCGAGTGACAGGGTACGGAAAATGAGCAAATCCACAGAGGCTTCGATTGGTTGTAATGAAATTCCCAGCATGACATACCATGTTTCATTACCGATCTTGACCGGTTCTACAAACAGAATTCCGCGTTCATTCGTCTCGGTGAAGAAATAATCCTGAAGCAATGTCTCCTTGGTGAAAAGGAGGGATGTATCAATGTTGTCTCCGTAATATTCCTTTTTGTCGGCAAGATACACCTCCCCATTGGGTTTGGCGAGTTTTGCGTAGATCAGTTCCCCACTTTTTCTTTGCCGGGATTTATGGAATTGTTTTTCCACATAAATCCAGTTTAATGACCAGAAAGCGCTTTGGGCACTCGAAGCTATATTATCTGCCATCTGGGTAGCATTGTGAATTAATCCATCGGTGAGGGCTCTGGATTCAAGCTTAACGGCATAGTAAGTGCTTATGCCAACCGCAACAGATACCAGAAGGACAACATTGAGCAGCAACTTATAAAAAATCGATGTCTTGACACGAAAGTCGTTTTCCTGAGCTTTATCGCCCATGAATTTTCTCCTTTAAGGCAGAGCCAATGGCTGACTTGTCTTTCATGACGGGTAACGCTTACCAGTTATCCGGTTATTATATCCTTACCGGATTCCCAGGTTTCAGGTCCAGCACCTTCACTTTGGGGGCAAGCCTGCGCACCTTTTTCTTGAAGCCGTCGCTTGTTTGCACAAGAACAGGGAATGTGCCGTAGTGTTCGGGAATTGCAATTTTCGGTCTGATCAGTTTGCAGGCAAAGGCCGCTTCGTCGGGTCCCATGGTGAACACCCCGCCGATGGGAAGGATTGCTATGTCCGGCTTATGGAAGTCACCGATGATGTGTTTCATGTCCCCCATCAGGGAGGTATCTCCCGAGTGGTATATCTTGAGGCCGTTCTCAAATTCCATGATATAGCCAACAGCCTCCCCCACAAACCGGGCGGTCCCCTCAAATCCCGTCAGTTGAGCCCCTGCAGAATGAAAAGCCTCTACCATTGTTATCTTGATGCCGTCGAAATCAGCGGTTGCCCCTTTATTTCCGAGGACAAAGGTCTGGCAGTCGGCGCCCGGTATCTCAGCCTTGATGAAGAAACTTAATTCCCAGGGAGCCACTATTTTCGGTTCGTAAGAGGCCACCAGTTCCCTGGCATCGGGCAGCATAAAGTGATCGACATGGCCGTGAGTCCACAGGATATAGTCGACTTTCTCAAACCCGCCTGTTTTCCTGTATTTTCCCGGGCATTTGGGATTTGTGCTGATCCAGGGATCGAACAGAATCGTTTTTCCCCTGCACGAAGTAAACAGGAAACTCCCGTGACCGAGCCACTCAATGCCGACCTTGCCCTGACCTGCCGGGCTTTTTTCTGCTCCGTGGGCTTCATCGACTTTCAGAAGACCGTGGAGACCGGCCATACCGATAACAGCACCCATACTTTTAAAAAAGTGTCTTCTTGAAAATTCCATAATTTCTCCTCCTTATGTCAAATTTAGATGGCAAAGTAAAAAGCTTCAAATTCAAGGCGCGCAAATCCTGAGGAATGAGGCGTACTTACGGTACGCCGC
>CAZKGS010000146.1:0-6019 GCA_964552105.1 uncultured Syntrophaceae bacterium | reverse complement strand
CCTTGTACCTTTTCATTACTGACACCAGCATCTGCGCAAAAAACGCAGTCGTTGAAGATAAAGTAACCATTGTTCACTGGCTACCTTCTTCTATTCCACATTCTGTATCTGTTCCCTTAATTTGGCAAGTTCGCTCTTTATCTCTATTACGTTACGGGACATTTCTATATCGCTGCTTTTAGAACCGATCGTATTAATTTCTCTCAGCATTTCCTGAAGCAGAAAATCCATTTTCCTGCCGATGGCTTCATCGCTTTCCAACATTTCGCTAAACTGACTCAAGTGACTTTCAAAACGAACTATTTCTTCGGTTATATCACTCTTTTCAGCCATTATCGCAATTTCCTGACTTAATCTCGACTCATCAATTTCTAAAATATCCGTTAATTCACCAATTCGCTCTGAAAGTTTTTTCTTATACTCCATTACGACCTGGGGTGCACGTGTTTCCAGATCACCAAGATAATCACTGATTATGCCTGATCGCGCTAAAAAGTCCCTGTATAAAAGTTCACCTTCCTTTTCCCTCATTTCCGTGAGAGAGTCTATAGAATCACTCAGTATCCTTTCCAGATGTTTCCATATTTCTTCAGGATTTACATCACCCTCTGAGTAGGAGATGGCATATTTGAGACCGGTAACCATGCTTAATGTTATCTCATCCTTAAAATCAAATTCCTGCCTGATTTGATTCAATAAGGAATAATAGTTGCGAATCAACGGAAGATTGATTTCCAGTTGTTCTGCGTTTTCCTTACCAAAACCAGATTCTGTCTGAATACTTACCTCTACCCTGCCCCTGAAAAGCCTTTCACTTATCTTTTTCTTAATTTCCACTTCCAGCGCGGAAAGCATCCCTGGGAGGCGAACGATAATCTCCATATTTCGATGATTAACGGATTTTATTTCAACGACAATGCTTTTTCCTTCAATAACAGCTTTTGCCCTGCCGTAACCGGTCATACTCTTTATCATCTAATTTCCTTCTCCTCTTTGGATTCTTTATTCTTAATAACTATCGCAGATATCGGAACCAGCAACGAAAGGCTAATAGTTGAAAGGATTATTGTTTTTTTAACTGTCTCAGTTGAATGATATATTTCTTTCTAATAGTGCTTAACATTCCTGTTATTTCCTTCCCCGAGTAGTCTGGATATGTCCAATCAAGTGACTGAAAGATATTATCTCTATAGATGAGTGTCAAATCAGCATATATGCCATCCCTCAGATAGGGGCGATGCGTATAACCTTTCCCTGTTGCGAGGATTAAATGGGCCTGAGACAGATAGCCCGGATCTATATTTACCTGTCTTTTCCCTTCCCTTGATAAACCTTTTTCAATTTTGTCTGTAATATGTTTAACATCGGGAAGGCTCTCCGGCCTGACCAGATTTTCAAAGGAAATAAATCTCCTCACAAGAGATATTCCCATCTCTTTTTCATAATAGTCGGTATAATCAAAGGACATAAATTCACTGATATAGTCAATAATTCCTAATTGATTCGACAATTCTTCGATCGATGTATTCAAGAAGTTTTTATTATTGGAGAATATACTTGATATCAGTTTTACCGGTTCCGGATACTTCAGTTGACTCATAATACTCTTTTCAGCTCGTCTTGTGAAACGACAGCCGTTCCTACCTTTCCTACAACAATTCCGGCTGCATGGTTCGCCATGGCAGCAGCCTCTCTGAAGGAAGCCCCTGCAGCCACACAAAGAGCAAGTACACCAATTACGGTGTCTCCGGCACCCGTTACATCAAATATTTCTTTAGCAACCGTAGGGATACTGGTAATATCCTTGTTTCTTTCAAAAAGGGTCATTCCCTCCTCTCCCCTGGTTATTAAAACCGCTTTAAAGTCATATTTTTCAAGGAGATCCCTGCCCCCCCTCAAAATATCATCCTCGTTTAAAAGATCTACTCCAAGGGCACGGCCTGCTTCGTGATGATTGGGCGTGATTATGTCACATCCCCTGTAAAAGGAAAAATCGTTTTGCTTTGGGTCAACACACAAAATGATATTTCTACCCGCTATCACATCCCTGACTCCATCAATAAGTTTCTTCGTAATTATTCCCTTGTTATAATCGGAAACGATAATTGCCCCCAGTTCGTCTCTCATCTTTTCAATGTACTCAAGTATTATTTTAATATTATCAGAATCGACAGGATTTTTATTTTCCCTGTCAAATCTCACGACCTGCTGATGATGAGCGACAACCCTTGTTTTTACTATGGTGGGACGATTCTGTCCTATTATAATCCCTTTTGTATCAATACCCATTTTTCTAAACTGGCGTATTACCCATCTTCCCATATCATCAGATCCGATAATACCTGTGACGGCAACCTTTCCCCCTATGGAAAATATATTATTAAGCACATTGGCACAGCCACCGAAAAGCAGGGTTTCCGAGGTGACCTCTACTACAGGTACGGGAGCCTCCGGGGAAATGCGTGAAACCTTTCCCCATATGAACTGATCTACCATTATGTCACCGACAACAAGAACCTTTGAACTTGAAAAGTGACTAACGATTTCCAGGGCTCTTTTTTTGCTTATAATCTTTTTCATATCACTCAGATATTCTTGATGACTTCGTAAATCCCGCCGGGCGGGACTGCGTTGCGCTGCATCCTCGCTTTGTTAAATTTTCGCTACACGAAACGGCGAAGCCGATTTAACAGGGAAAGAAGCCCATATTGGCCTGTTCGGGGTACAGGCCCTACATATTTTGAAGTGAGTTGTTTGTAGGGACCGATGCCCCCATCGGCCTATTATTCCAGATTCGGTATCACTCCTGACTCCGACTATTTCACAATGTCCTGTAAAAAAGGCAGGGTCCAAACGGCGTAATGCTATTATTATGGAGTTTTTTTGTCAATTCTTTTCTCGGAAAAAGCATTAAATCTTGCTTGACTAAAACATGAAAAGAATATAGCTTAATTAACTTTATATTTCAGGGTGAGGAAACTATTGTATGGAAGAAAGTGAACTATTAAGAACAAGAAGAGAAAAGATAAACTCCCTTAAGACCGAGGGAGTTGAGCTTTATCCTAATGATGTAAAAGTAACAGTTACGACAGAAAAAATCCTGAATCGTGTTGGCGACTTGGATCAGGAAGCCCTTGAAAAGACAGATGAAAGATTTTCTTTGGCCGGAAGACTTATGGCAGTAAGAAGTTTCGGCAAGGCTGCGTTTATAAATATTCAGGACCGAAAAGGGAAGATTCAGGCTTATATCAAAAAGAGCAAAATCGGAGAAGAGTCATTTTCCCTCTTCCAGAAACTCGACATAGGGGATATAGTTTTTGTCGCGGGCAGGGTTTTCAGGACAAAAACAGATGAATTGACTGTTGAAGTAGATGAAATTCGTCTTTTATCAAAGTCAGTAAGGCCCCTGCCGGAAAAATGGCACGGTCTTACCGATATTGAAACACGTTACAGGCAGAGACACCTTGACCTTATAGTCAATCCCGAGGTCAAAGATCTGTTTCATAAAAGAAGCCGGATCATTCAGTTAATTCGTGACTTCATGCAGAAAATGGATTTTCTCGAGGTGGAAACACCTATGATGCACCCTATGGCCGGTGGAGCAATGGCAAAACCGTTCAAAACATATCATAATACGCTGGGAATGGATCTCTATCTGCGGATAGCTCCTGAGCTTTATTTGAAACGTCTTGTTGTGGGGGGATTGGAAAGGGTTTTCGAAATCAACAGAAACTTCAGAAACGAAGGAATTTCTACATTCCATAATCCTGAATTTACCATGATGGAATTTTATCTGGCCTATGCTACATATAAAGATTTAATGGACATGACAGAGAGATTGTTCACCTACATTTCCGAAGAAATATTCGGCTCTCCCAAATTTCACTACCAGGAAACGGAAATAGATCTAACTCCTCCCTGGCAGAGACTGTCCGTAAAAGAATCTATTATAAAATATTCCGACATAGATCCCGAATCCCTGGAAGACAGAAAGATAGCCATAGAATACGCGAAAAACCTGGGATTAGATGTTGAAGAAAATGAATCACTGGGAAAGGTGATCATGGCCATATTTGAGGAACTGGTTGAAGATAAGCTTATTCAACCTACCTTTATAACAAGTTACCCTATTGAGGTCTCACCACTCTCAAGAAAAAGTGTCGGTGACGATAGATTTACAGACCGCTTTGAACTCTATATTTATGGCAGAGAAATTGCCAATGCCTTCTCGGAACTTAACGATCCCGAGGACCAGCGGGAGAGATTTGCCATGCAACTCAAGGAAAGAGAAGCAGGGGATCAGGAAGCGCACGAAATGGATGAAGATTATATTCGGGCCCTGGAATACGGCATGCCTCCGACCGCGGGAGAAGGAATTGGAATAGACAGGTTGATTATGCTTTTTACCGATTCTCCTTCAATAAGAGACGTCATCCTTTTCCCCCAAATGAGAAAAAAGTGAGAAGAGGTGCAGAAGTGCAACGGGACTGAGCAATGAGTGAAATACTCAGTCCTCGTTGCTCATTGCTTACAAGGGCACAGAGAACTCAGCAACTTTAAACTTTAAACTTGAAACTTTAAACTCCATCATGTCCTATGAATTTTTTGTAGCTCTTCGGTATCTCCGGGCAAAGAGAAAACAGGCCTTTGTTTCGCTTATCACGTTTATCTCTATAGCCGGGATATTCCTGGGGGTTGCTGCACTTATTATCGTTCTCGCCGTTATGAACGGTTTTGAAACCGATCTTAGAGACAAGATACTCGGTGTCAACTCTCACATTGTCCTCATGAAATACAGTGGCAAGATGAAGAATTATGAAAAAGTTATGGAAGATCTTGAGACGATTGAGGGTGTTGTGGCGTCGACTCCTTTTGTGTATGGCCAAGCCATGTTAAAGAACGGTGACAGGGTAACCGGTGCAGTGTTAAGAGGAGTATCAATCGACAGTGTCCTCAAGGTCATAAGTTTGGGCAAGATGATGGAAGGAAACATTCATGATTTATCAAGGGAAAAAGGGAAGACCAAAAATTTGCCCGGTATTGTAATAGGAAAAGAATTATCCAAGAATCTGGGATTATTCCTTTCTGACACGGTTGACGTATTATCACCCATGGGTATTCCTACACCTATGGGCATTGTCCCGAAGATTAAGAAATTCATCGTTGTGGGAATCTTTGATTCGGGATTTTATGAATACGATTCATCATTGGCCTTTCTGTCTCTGGCAGAATGCCAGAATTTCTTTAATATGCAAGAGGACGTTACGGGAATAGAAATCAAGGTGAATGATATTTACAAGGCCGGAAAAATTGCTGAAGTGATAGAAAAAAAACTGGGATACCCTTATTGGGCCAGGAACTGGATGCAGATGAATAAAAACCTCTTTTCGGCACTGAGACTGGAAAAAAGGGTCATGTTCATTATTCTCAGTCTTATTGTACTGGTGGCTGCATTTAATATAATAACTGCCTTAATCATGGTTGTTATGGAGAAAACAAAGGATATAGCTATTCTGAAGTCAATGGGGGCAACGGCAAAGAGTATTATGAGAATATTCATGTTGCAGGGGCTTATTATAGGCGCTATCGGCACTGTCCTGGGTTGCATAGGTGGATTGATCGTTGCTTTAAATATTGAGTCTATCTCTTCATTCATTGAAAATCTGTTTGGATTTAAAATACTGCCCGGAGACGTATATTACCTGAGTGAACTTCCTTCCAAAGTAAATTATACGGATGTATTTATTATTGTTTTATTCGCCATGATAATATGTTTTTTTGCAACGATTTATCCCTCATGGAATGCCTCGAAGCTTGATCCTGCCGAGGCCCTGAGATATGAATAAAGAAAGGCGACAGGCTAAGGGCACAAGGCTAAAGGCACAAAGGTAATGATAGAAGTCAGCAATTTGGAAAAAACCTTCATAAAGGATGGGAACAAAATAGAAGTGCTAAGAGGACTGAATCTTGAAATTGCCAAAGGAGATTCCCTGGCAATTCTTGGCGTTTCCGGTGCGGG
>CAZKGS010000145.1:0-6128 GCA_964552105.1 uncultured Syntrophaceae bacterium | reverse complement strand
TCACAGCCTTTGGGGAAATTCAAGATACTATGATCTAATATGTGCGAACGGTGAGTTTCATCTTTGATTTGTTGGTTCAGGGTCCGTATGAATAGTGAAAAATGCTGTTATCCACCCTTCTCAGGTATGCCCGTTGTGAATCGCTCTCCGGATAACCCCCGGCCTTCCTGACATGTTGTGCAACCAGTTTCGGGTCCATTCCAAATATTCTGAGGACAAGCTGAGAAACAAATCCTGACCGGCCTATCCCTTCCAGGCAGTGAATCAGCACGTGTTTTCCTTGATTAATATCCTGGGCGATGGTTATTGAAAAATTAAGAAAAATGGTGAAGTCTTCATCATTCGGAGCACCATGATCGTATAACGGGTACTGTTTGTAATCAAAGGGAACAGTGCCTGTTTTTATATCCTGCAGATAATCTTTTGAATATTGTTTGATCTCATCGTCAGGAGTGAGACATATGACACTATCAATTTTTTCAGTTTGAATCCATGCATAAAAATCAGTAATCTCCTGATATTTTCCAGGCATCGGTCCAATATAAAGCCTCCCTTCATTGGCAGCAACAGATTTTGGCAACTCAATCTGGTTATACAGGGACTTCGAACTCAGCGTGTTTTGGTACATACAATTTTAACTCCTATAGTGTCTGTAGTTGCAGGGTGTTTCTAAATACCAATACCTGAAGTGATGTGGAAAAACAGGGCTGCCAACAGTTTATACACAAACACATTTCATGGTGATGTTATAATATTAGATGTTCTACTATATTAAAGACAGACAACCTGATATCTGACGGGTCGCCAGAACAGAAAAATAGAAGGATTACCTCATCGCTTCCTATTAGGAACATTCAGTCCAAAAGGGAACGAATTGATATTAGTTTTAAAAATAATCCGGATTATCCCTGCGTAAGAGGTACCACCAGAGGATCATTCAGGGAACAATTTCGGATTTTTGCCCTTTTCTCTTATATTCTGGCGAAATTTCTCTAAATCACTCTTGTTTAACCGGTTTTTATCCATTAATTCAAGAACCAGGTCTGATAAGATATCCGGATTTTCACTGAGTATCTTTTCAGACAGAGTATTTGCGTTACGCATGATCGAATAAATTGCCGCCTTTTGTTTCTCATCCGGATCCCATTCATTACTACCTTCTTTTTTAATGGGAATGGCTTCAATACCATCATCCCCCATGCCATGCACGCATATCATGTCAGTCGCGATATCAATCGCCTTTCTCAGGTCATCAGCCGCACCTGTTGATACCTGTTCAATACCAAACTGATGGATCTCGGCTGCCCGCCCTCCCATGGCGATCGTTATCTGCTGAAACAATTCGTCTTTTGTGTAATTATCCTTATATTCATCGGTCTCAAACCAGACAGATCCGGAACTGCCTTTTCTCTTTATAATAGTCACATAGAGGGGAATGATATCGTAGTACATACTGACAAGGGCATGCCCGGCTTCATGCCAGGCAATTCTCTGAAGGATGTTCTTATCTGAATGAGGGGAGAACTTAAACGTATCCTGAAGTAATTGGGAATTAATTTCACTGGCCGATGATGCTGCCATGATCGTCTCATGAATACCACATTCAAGATCTGAAATTGTACAGCCAGCGGTCTGAGTGGCGATAAATTCGATCTCATTCTTCAGGGTTTTATCATTTTTCAGATAATCCGCAAGTTCCCGCTTCATGTATGCAGATCGGGCTTCTTTATCAGGCAGCTCAACCTCAATTACCTTGTCAAATCTGCGTAACAAGGCAGGATCCAGTTCTTCAGGAAGATTCGTCGCCGCAATGACAATTACCGTTTCTCTCTGTCCGGTCCAGAATCCATCCATCTCGGTAAGCAATGTGTTCAGTGTCTCCTCTTCTGCCTTATTTGTACCAAATCCGCCACCTCGTTTTCCGGCAAAGGAGTCAATCTCATCAATAAAAACGATGGTTGGAGCATATTTCCGTGCCCGTACAAATAGTTCCCTGATATTCTCCGGCCCGCTCCCAACCCACCTGGAAATAAAGGATGTTCCGCTTCTCACCATGAATGCTGCATTGGCTTCTCCTGCCAGTGCACGGGCAAGCATCGTTTTTCCTGTTCCCGGAAGGCCGGTAAGGAGAATTCCTCGTGGAGGACGAATAAGGTTTGTCCGGTAAAAGTCAGTATTTTCCAGCCACATTATTAATTTCTTCAGGGGGATTTTTGCATTATCAGCCCCTATAACATCGTCAAATCTGGTTGTTGGTAATTCAACATCTGATATGATATCGCAAAAATCTGTTGCATCAAGACAACGCGTTTTAGAGAAATTACGAAGTTTGATATTGCATCGTTTTTGATTGCGATATTCTATGGGTATTCTGTCAAATAACACGATCTCTCTTTTTTTTGAGAGGCTTTTTGCTGTTTTTTCAAAAAAAGCATCTTTATTGATACGTACAATCTCATTTCTGAATGAATTATCTTTTTCAGGGCGATTCTGTTGTAGTTCAACCCGTCCTTTCACACCAAAAATCCGGATATAATCCAGGAGCAATTCATCATCAATACGCGGATGGATTTTATTAGGTGTTTGTTTTCCTGTAAAAGATAAAATATACACTGGAATATCCCAAAAGTGTCCCCGAATATACTTTAAAATTGTCTGCCCTAAAATGAGTTCATTTAATGCATACGGTATATGCCCCTCAGTGAGATCCGCAATTTTCGGACGACCTTCCATTTCAGGAAATAGGCGTGAATCTTTTCCACAAATCCAGATATCAATAAAAATAAACGTGGGCAGATTGTTCGCCTGAAGCTTCTGTTTGAGCAATTCAATATCAGAAATACATATCCACTGTATTGAATAAGTAATGTCATTGTATTCAAACGACTGTATCTTAACAAAATTATCCTGATAATCGTTGTCTATAATGAGTAAAATAATAATATCAGAAGGGACACGGAACAATTTCTGAATCTCATCATCAGGCAGCCGACCAAGGGTCTGTTCCTGAAAGATCTCAGGAATAATTACTATCTCTGTTATGGTCTTAAAAAAAGAAGTAACACTACTCTCATCCTTCAGTGCATACGTATAATGAAACAGTTCACTCCAGATGATTTTTTCAGTAAGATTTTTTATTAATATGAGATCCGAATTTGCACCGCAATGATACAATAACGTAATAGGCAATAACGAATCATAAGTGATGGTAATCCCATAGGTATCCCTGAAAAGGGCAATATTTTTGTCAAGTTCCTTCTTCATTATCCTGATTTTATCAGGAATGGGAATATGATTGAATAAAACAAGATGTCCCTGATCAAGTCTGGAACAGATTCCCCTGGGAAATACATTCTCGTTTGTAACCGGATTAATCTCATTTTCAAGTACTGATAACAGAGTAGGTCGTTGCGCTTCCGGTTTTAGGGTAAAGATTTCATGATATGGATCACGGTACAGAATAACTCCTGCATTCGTAGTAAATATAAGTATGGTATTTTTAAAGGAAATTTCTTCGTTGAGATTTCGATCATATGCTGTACCATGTTCCAGTATCTGAAGAAAAATCTGAATAATATTCTTTCCGGCTTTTTCAATCCCATCAACAATTAACAGGGAACGATCATTCGCTGCAACAAATCCTGTGAGTAAACCCGGTTTTTTATCTCCGGTTAATTCAGAATATAGATCTTCATCATAACATTGAGTTATATCATATATTTTATAAGGTACCTGGAGCGCTTCTGCCAAACAGACTGCAGATTGTATCTTTCCGACTCCAGAAGGACCCATAAAAATAAAAACCGCTAATGGCCGAACATTTTTCGGATCAATTACCCTTTTCATATCTGCATGGGCCAGCCCTGTAATAATTGAATGTATTACGGTCTCCTGACCGGCAATCTCCTTTTTAAAATAATCACGGACATTTTTCATTGTCTGTATTATTTTTTCAAAATCATTGTTACACCGACTGGCAGGGAGTGTTTGAGATTTATTCAGTACTTCTCCCGGTTGGCTGGACGCATCGTTTCTACACTCCTTAATACTACTTTTTTGCGTAATACTACAGTGAGAAATGTATTCAGGACCAAATCTGTTTTTTATTACATTCTCCTGCAAAGCAACCCAGCAAATGAGATCATAAAGATCGATAGGGCAATTCTCTATTCCAAGAAGATCTCGACAATCAATTCCAATTTGTTTTTTTGTGAGAGGGTGAAGAATATAATCAGTTGCCGCCACCACCTCCCTCTGGATATACGCTTCTTTCATTTTTTCCTGTATCCCTGGATCAAAGAAGGTTAAAAATAGCGAGAACCATTCCCCATCAGACAATATTGCATCCAAAAGAGAGTGAATGGTTATTTTTTTAGGTGATGCCGGGTTTTTTATTGTATTGAATGCCTGTGTTTTTTTAAATAAGATTTCTGCTTCCTTGGTAAATGAATTATTGTCCATGAAAATTCATGGAGTATACATGTATTTGAAAATAGTGATTTAATATGGAAAAAAACAGGAACCTGAAATAAAGGGAAGGACAGAAGAAAAAGGCCAATTAAACGTTTATCATGGTAATAACAAAGCCATGTACCCTGAAAAAGGGTTTTTTGATACAATTATGTATCTTTATTTCCCTTCCGAAACTATAAAACTTCATATGATAACAAAAGCCATTTTAACGGCTTCAACATGCTCTTTTCACTATGCTGCCCGTCCCTTCAAAAAACAGTACCCGTTTTTGTATCTACATGCGGATAAATGTTCAGTTTGATGTTTCTAACATCAATAAATTATATGATGGTGAGAATATCTAATATATGACTTTTCAGGAACCATATGACAGGTATGATCTCAAGGATCTTCTATCCATGCAGGAAGAACTAAAAATTGAGATCGAAAGTATTGTAACGGATGTAAATACGCGTTTATCAGAAGTCCTGGATACCTTCAATACCATGAACAGAGCCATCATTCAAATTATGGAAACCTCTATATCACAGGATGATGAGACAGGCCGTGATCAAAAAAGACTTCTTCGGCCAGATATATCAGATGAGAGAGAACAAAAAGTATTTGATGCCTTGTTATATTACCCGGAAAATGAAGCGAGTGCAGAAGAAATTGCCAAAACACTGAATAAACACCGGTCAACAGTATCCCAGTACCTGAATAAAATGACTGAACAAAATCTGATAAAAAAGTATCGGAAAGGACATGTTGTCTATTTTTCAGTTTCTCCTCAAGGGTATCGGGATCAGGTAGCAGCACCAGAACCAAAACTATCGCTTAATGAAAATACTTCCAAGGGTATTGAAAGTACTCATGATAAAAAAAGGAATAAAAATGGAATGATACGGAAAAATACTCCTTCTAATCAGGTAAATCATCGTGATCGCCATGGATCATGTTGATCAAATTCACTCTGTTCACATTTCTGGTTAATCTGAAATTATCAGAAAACATTTTTTCTCACCGGAAAATCAGATTCTAACATTTCCACTTCATTGTGTTGAGACAATGATCTGATTATTGTCTAACCTTTTATATCTGTGCAATCCAGGTGCTATTGTTCTCTGTTGATTGTAAATATCTGCCATCAGCACCTTTACGAATTCTGGTGCTCTTCTCTTTCCATCATTACAATGAACCAGAATGTGTTCACCACTTATAAGCCTCAATGAGATATCATGAATAATTTTCAGATATGAACAAAATGAATCAGGATTTCCTTCTCCGGGAACCGGATATTGTATATACTGAAATGGAAATAAATTCGTCTCGTTTTTGAGTGAACAACAAAAACAGGGTGAATCATGTTTAATTTCATAATCTGATATCAGACCGACAACACAGGTCAGTTCATTTTTTCTCGATTCTTCCAGAAAATTTTCAATTGATTCATATTTCCCTGGAAGAGCACTGATAAACAGTTTTCCCGCCACCGGAGGTTGCAATACTATCTCAATCATAGTCAGAACCAGTACATCATTTGTTTGTTGTTAAAACAACATTAAGTTTATTGTTGTTGCAATAAAAGTGGGATTGACAATCTCATCAAAACCGCGTGAAAATATATTCCAAACGGTTCCATGCACCTCGTCCGTCCTAATGCCTAATGAAGGAGT
>CAZKGS010000144.1:1552-6202 GCA_964552105.1 uncultured Syntrophaceae bacterium | reverse complement strand
TTCTTGCAAAAATGGCTTCGGCGTGAGCTCAGTCGAACGGCAAAAGAATTTTTTTATGACTGATAAGTCCTTGCAAAACTTAAATTCGAATTTCGAATTTCCATTTTATCTGGGTTAGGGGTGAAGTAATGAAATTCTTTCTCTGCGTTGTAGGTCTGGTCTTAATAATCGAGGGGCTCCCCTATTTTGCATTTCCAGAAAAGATCAAGGCATATCTCTTAAAGGTGTATGAAATCCCTGACGGAACCTTGAGAATTTTTGGATTTTTTGCAGTCGTGATCGGCCTGACTCTTGTTTATTTCGGAAGAAATTAATAATTTCATTGACTTCAAAATCGAATTTGATTATCTCCCCCAACTGACCGATATGAAAGTAGAAGAATATAAATTTAACCTTCCGGAAGAATTAATAGCCCAACACCCCTGCGAACCGCGTGACGATTCCCGGATGATGGTTGTAAATAGAAAACATGGGTCTATAGAGTGTAAATATTTCCGTGAAATACCCGACTACGTGGAAAAAGATGATGTTTTAGTCATCAACGATTCAAAGGTCATTCCGGCACGACTCTTTGGAAAAAAGCCGACAGGTGGAATGATTGAGACACTTCTGCTGTCACGAAAAGATCAGGAAACACCGTATTCACAGTCATGGGAAGTATTGCTGAGACCCGCAAAAAGAGTAAGCGTCGGAACGAAAATTGTTTTTAATGAACGATCGTGGGCCGAGATTATAGAAAGGATCTCGGACAAGAAATGGATCATCAATTTCCACACAGAACTTGAGTTCGATCATTTTCTCGAGGAACACGGAAGAGCACCGCTGCCTCCTTATATAAAAAGAGGAAAAACAACGGGAAAAGATCTTCATGATCTTACAAGGTATCAAACGGTATACGCCAGAATACCCGGTTCAGTTGCGGCACCTACTGCGGGTCTGCATTTTTCTGAGAGTATCCTGGGTAAAATGGAAGATTGTGGAATCCAGATTTTACCGATAACGCTGCACGTAGGATACGGAACCTTCCTGCCTATAGAAACGGCACGTGTGGAAGACCATATTATGGATGAGGAATACTTTGAACTGAATGAACAGACCGCTGAAATTTTAAATGAAGCAAAAAGGGTAACAGCCGTCGGAACAACCTCAACGAGAGTTTTAGAATCACTGGCTGACAAACGGGGAAAGATAAAATCCTCCTCGGGTTATACCAATCTTTTCATTTACCCTGGTTATGAATTCAAGAAAGTAGATAGGCTGATAACCAATTTTCATCTGCCCAAATCTTCCCTTTTTCTTCTTGTCTGCGCTTTCGCAGGTCCGGATTTGATAAAAAAGGCATACAAAAAGGCAATAGAAGAAAAATTTCGCTTTTACAGCTACGGAGATTGTATGCTGATATTATAGGCAAAGGGCTAAGGGCAAAAGGCGAAGGGATTTTTACCATTCCATTTTCCTTTAGCCCTTTGCCTTTACCACGCATGTATACATAAAAGGAAACAAATACAAATGAACCTGAAACCCGAAACCCGAAACTCGAAATTTGAGTTCAAACTTTTAAAAAGAGACAAGACTTCAAATGCGCGGCTTGGGAAAATTATCACCCCCCATGGCGAGGTGAACACTCCTGTATTTATGCCGGTGGGAACTCAGGGTACGGTAAAAGGCCTTACTCCTGAAAGAGTGAAAGAACTGGGAGCAGAAATAGTACTCAGCAACACGTATCATCTGTATCTCAGGCCTGGTCACAAGTTAATAAAAGACCTGGGCGGATTACATCAGTTCATGAACTGGAAGCATCCGATCTTGACGGACAGTGGCGGATTTCAGGTATACAGTCTCGGCGCCCTGAGAAAAATAACGGAAGAAGGGGTCATGTTTCAATCACATATCGACGGTTCAAAACATTTTATAAGCCCTGAATTTGCCATAGAAATTCAGGAGGCACTAGGTGCCGATATCATAATGTGTTTTGATGAATGTACTCCTTACCCTGCCGACTTTGATTATGCTGAAAAATCGCTGGATATGACAATAAGGTGGGCCAGGAGGTGTAAAGATGCTAAAAAAAATAACCAACAGGCCCTCTTTGGAATCGTCCAGGGAGGCATTTATCATGAACTTAGAAAAAGAGGAGTAGAAGAAATTGTAAAGATAGGTTTTGATGGTTACTCACTTGGAGGATTAAGCGTCGGAGAACCGAAAGAGATCATGATGAAAATTACGGAAGCAACTGTTCCGCTCCTCCCGGAAGAGAAACCCAGATACCTCATGGGTGTGGGAACACCGGAAGATATTGTGGCATGTGTCTATCACGGAGTTGACATGTTCGACTGTGTTATCCCCACGAGAAACGCAAGAAACGGAATGTTATTTACAAACAGCGGAAAGGTTGTTATAAAGCACGCTCGTTACCGGAATGATGAATCGCCACTCGACAGTGAGTGCGACTGTTATACATGTAAAAACTATTCCAGGGCATATCTGAGACACCTGTTTGTTGCCAAGGAAATCCTGGCGGTTATTTTGAATACAATTCATAATGTCCGGCATTTTACAAATCTGATGGAGAAAATCAGAGAAGCCATAAAAACTGGTACCTATGAAACCTTTAGGAAAGGCTTCAATTCTAAAGAAGTCAGGTAACGACTGACATGAAAACTTTAAACTTAATACATGAAATTTAAAACTATTTAAGGAGGAAAACAAGATGAATAGTTTGGCATACGCAATGGGGGGTGCCGGGGGAAAAGGTGCCTCTGGAGGAGATATGCATTTTATTATTTTGATGGTTGCCATTTTTGCCATTTTTTACTTCCTGCTGATTAGACCCCAGCAAAAAAAGCAAAAGGAAGTGAAAGCGATGCTGGATAATTTGAATCACGGAGATATGGTAATAACGGCTGGCGGGCTGCATGGAAAAGTTACCGGCCTCGCAGACAATATTATAACTCTCGAGATTTCAGACAAAGTCAGAGTAAAAGTTTCTAGGAACCACATATCGGCTGTCACGCAAAAATCATCAAAAGAATAGTCGAGGGATAACGGATGCTGAAAAATATTAAAATGAGGGGGATTATCGCTGTCATAGTGATTCTCATTGGGCTATTTTATATGATACCTTCAATGACGCAATATCTACCCTCCCTGTGGAAGGATCACGTTGATAAGATTCACCTCGGTCTCGATCTTCGGGGAGGAATGCACCTGGTGCTGGAAGTCGAAACAGATAAAGCCGTTGAAAGCGCAATGGAGAGAATCTCGAACGCCCTTAAAGACACTCTTATGGAAAAGAGAATACGTTTCAGGCATCTGGATCGTATAAATGGCAAAACAATAACCCTGGAATTACGAACCAGAGAAGCGAGTGACCGATTCGGAGAAGTCCTGAAAGATTCTTTTCCCAATCTTCAGATAAAATCTTCTGAATGGATAGATGACAGAGAAACGGTACATTTGACCATTAGGGATAAGCAGGCTAACGAAATAAAGAAGTTTGCCGTGGAACAAAGCCTTGAAACCATTCGAAACAGGGTAGATCAGTTCGGGGTCACAGAACCTGAAATAATTCCCCAGGGTGATGATCGTATTCTCATACAACTTCCAGGCATAAAAGACCCAAAAAGGGCCATTAACCTGATCGGAAAGACCGCCCTCCTGGAATTCAAACTTGTAGACGAAGAACACAGCCTGGACGAGGCCCTCAAACGTCGTGTTCCTCCTGCGGGAAGCATTATAGCTTATGAGCACAAAACAGATAAGACAACGGGCATGCGAAGAAAGACACCCCATTTACTTAAGGCAAAAACCCTCCTCACAGGTGATTCACTTGAAGACGCCCGGGTAAAGATAAGCGACAGGTTCGGAGAGCCCTACGTTGCATTAAAATTCAATTCACAGGGTGCAAGAGACTTCGACAGGATAACAGGAGAGAATGTCAAAAAACGTCTCGCCATTGTCCTGGACGGCATTGTTCATTCCGCCCCCGTCATACAGGAAAGAATTTCAGGCGGTAACGCACAGATTACCGGAACCTTTTCCATGGAAGAGGCACGGGATCTAGCCATCGTACTCAGGGCAGGCGCACTGCCGGCACCTGTCAGGATACTTGAGCAAAGAACAGTCGGACCGTCTCTGGGACAGGATTCCATCGACAAGGGGCTGATGTCCATAATTGTTGGAGGCATACTGGTTATCCTCTTCATGACATGGTATTACCGATACTCTGGAATTATCGCCGATATCGCTCTCACACTGAATATCGTTTTGATCCTCGGTGCTCTGGCTGCCTTTAGGGCTACCTTAACCCTCCCCGGAATCGCAGGTATTGTTCTCGTGATAGGTATGGCCGTTGATGCCAATGTTCTTATCTTCGAAAGGATCAGGGAAGAACTGCGCCTGGGGAAATCACCTCGGGCCGCCATTGCGGGAGGGTATTCAAAGGCATTAATTACTATTGTAGACGCGAATATTACCACCCTTATCGCCGCTTTAGTGCTGTTCCAGTTTGGAACCGGACCTGTAAAGGGGTTCGCCGTGACACTCAGCATAGGTATCGTCTGCAGCATGTTTACTGCCATCTTTGTAACGAGGATTATTTTTGACTATCTTGTCTGGTACAAAAAGATTGAGACGGTTAGTATATAAAAA
>CAZKGS010000144.1:0-1452 GCA_964552105.1 uncultured Syntrophaceae bacterium | reverse complement strand
GAGGAGACACGGATGGAATTTATAAAACACGGGATTGACTTCAATTTTGTCGGGAAAATGAAGATTGCCTTTTTCATTTCTCTCGCACTGATAGTCATTAGTATATTGTCATTAATCATTCATAAGGGACCCAACCTGGGAATCGATTTTGCGGGTGGAACTCTTGTGCAGATAAAATTCAATGAACCAACGACTGCAAGCAATATAAGAAGCCCCCTTAAGAAAATTAATCTTGGAAACAGTATTATCCAGCAGTTTGGTTATAAGGTCAACAATGAATTCCTGGTAAAAACAGAAAAATCTTCCGCTGAGCTTAAAGGCTTTTCGGATATGATAGAGGAAACGCTGGCAACCGCTTATCCCGAAGGCGCTTTCGAGATAAGAAGGGTCGAGGTTGTCGGCCCCAAAGTGGGAGCCGATTTACGGCAAAAAGGTATGCTGGCAATGCTTTACGCCATGATAGGAATATTAATTTACATAACGTGGCGGTTTGAATTTCGCTATGCCATTGGGGCAATTATTGCACTTACCCATGACGTTATTATTACCGTCGGGATTTTCTCCCTTCTGGATAAAGAGTTTACCCTACCCATCATCGCGGCACTGCTGACCATCATCGGTTATTCGTTAAACGATACCATTGTAGTATACGACAGGGTAAGAGAAAACTCGAAATCAATAAAACGGCAGGGGCTTGAACAGATAGTCAATTCAAGTATAAATCAAACATTAAGCAGAACGATACTTACATCGGGAACAACACTCCTTGTGGTTGGCGCTCTGTTTTTTCTGGGCGGTGCCGTTATCCATGACTTTGCCTTTGCTCTTCTTGTGGGAATCATCATAGGTACGTATTCATCTGTATTTGTTGCCAGCCCCACTATTCTGGTTTGGGAATCCATTAAGCCTTCAAAGAAAAAAAGGAAGAGGTAACTTGTCCCCTTTTGAAATCGCATGGTTGACTATATTTATTCTCATACTTTTTGCCGGAGTTTTCTCTGTCATATTCAGTCTTCCCGGTACGATTTTGATAGTTGCAGATGTTATAATTTACTCCTGGGTTACAGGATTCGAGAAAATTGGTTTTAAAATAATTATTATTTTAGTATTCATATCTCTTCTTGCGGAAACCCTCGATTTTCTGCTTGGAGCTTCGGGTACCAGAAGATTAGGTCCATCAAAAAAAGGAGTCATAGCATCCCTCATTGGGGGGATTACAGGAGCAGTGGCCTTAACTCCTTTATTAATGGGACCCGGCATAATCATTGGTATGTTTCTTGGTGGTTTTGCCGGCGCGTTTTTTGTTGAATATTTTAACGAGAAGAATCTGAAACCCGCTTTCAGAACAGGCTATAGATCTTTATTGTTAAGAGATTCAGGAGTGCTGCTGAAAGGATTTTTTGCCATCGTTATGACAATCATAACTCTATCATCTATATATTCGTAAACAGG
>CAZKGS010000143.1:0-6224 GCA_964552105.1 uncultured Syntrophaceae bacterium | reverse complement strand
AGGTTTTTTCAATCATTTTCCCGCTAATTCAAACCTTAATATCGGATTTAGGGTTTTGATCTTCTAACAATCCGAAATGTGAAGCCCCGCCCTGCGGACGAGGCTTGCGGCGGGTGCGCTCCCGGTCAAAAAACCTTTGCCAGTCATATGATTTGATGGTATAACGCACCCCTCAAATCTCCTCTAATTGAAGCTCCCCGCAACAAGTTGCGGGGAAGGCACTCGCTGTTCAGTTCAGTAATGCTAAACATTTTTGAACAGCACTTTCGTGTGGAATAGGTTATGGCTGAAAATCCGGTAACAAGTGGAGCGAAAAAGGTAATTGTCTTCTCCGGTAAAGGTGGTGTTGGCAAGACTACAATTGCTGCAGCCACTGCCTTGAACTGCGCCCTTGAAGGAGAGAAGACATTGATCATATCTACTGATCCTGCTCCTTCTTTATCTCATATTTTTGAGAAGAAATTAGAAGATAAGCCTGCTAAAGTTCTGGAGAATCTTTACTTCGATGAACTTGGCTTTGAAGAAATTAAGAAGATGTGGGAGGTAAAATTCGGCCGTGAAGTCTATCAGATATTTTCTTCTTTTGTGAATGTTCCCTATGAAGAGTTTACCAACCATATTATTACCATCTTACCCGGTCTGACGGAAGAGTTTATGGTAAACTACATAAAAGAACTGTACCAGAGCAGGCAGTATCAAAGGATAATCTGGGATACCGCCCCTCTCGGTCAAACCCTCGGATTGTTTAAAGTGCCCTCCATGTTCATAGAACACTTAAGGACCGCTCCGCGTATTTATTCCCAATTAACAATGGCCAATGAAAGCCGCAGTTCTATATTCAATATTATAAAAAGCTGGAGAGAACTATCTCAAGAGGACATGAGTTTCTTGAGAGATGATGTAAGATTTGTAACAATTGCTATACCGGAAGCCTTATCTGTCCAGCAACTTGAAGGCATCTTCGATGAATTTGACAGATATGAAATTCAAGTCAAAGAATTAATCGTAAATCATGTAATAAGAAATTATGATTCTGAATTTCTCCTCAGTAAATTAAAACAACAGAAGAAATATCTTCAATATATCTATGAAAAATTCGGATTTTTAGAAATTAAAGAAGTCCCGGAGTTTCCCTATGAAATAAAAGGACTTGAGAGACTCAAAGAGGTAGACAGGACGATGAGGGAAACCACTGATAGCGTTTTACCAGGCTGATCAATACCTGTAAACATCGGAGGGCTTTAGTGGAAAAAACATTTATGCCGAAAATTACGAGCAAAGAAGAACTGGAAGCTCTGCAGTTGTCCGGATTGAAGTGGACGGTTAACCACGCCTATTATGGATCGGCATTTTATCGCAAAAGATTTGATGAGGCAGGTGTTAAACCGGATGACATTAAGAGCCTTGAAGATCTCAAGAGGCTGCCATTTGTAACCGCGAATGATCTGCAAGACAACTATCCCTGGCCGCTCATATCCGTGCCGTTTGAAAGTGTTGTAAGGATGCACGCATCGACGGGGACGACGGGAAAAAGAAAGGTTATGGTTTACACAAAAAAGGATGTGAACGACTGGGCTGATATGTTTGCGAGGTGTTACGAGATGGCCGAGCTGACAAAAGAAGACAGGGTTCAGATATGTGTAGGATACGGCGTATGGACCGCGGGTGTGGGTTTTCAGCTTGGCTGTGAGAAATTCGGGGCGTTTGCCATACCGGCCGGACCGGGAAACATTGATATGCAGCTGCAATTTTTGATCGATTTTCAGACAACGGTGATATGTTCCACCGCGTCGATGGCATTGTTACTGGCTGAAGAGGTGGACAGACGGGGGCTCAATGATAAGCTCAGTGTGAAAAAGGTCATTTTTGGGGCTGAACGGTCAAGCGATGCCACGGCAAAAAAGATTAAAGAGCTGCTGGGTGCGGAGCATACCTTCGACATCCCCGGTCTGACGGAGCTTTATGGTCCGGGAACCGGTCTGGATTGTGTTCATCATACGGGAATTCATTACTGGGCTGATTATTACATCATGGAACTGCTCGATCCGGAAACTCTGGAACCTGTGCCTGACGGTGAGGTCGGAGAGATGGTGTACACGACACTTAGAAAAGAAGGGGCGCCTCTTATCAGGTATCGATCAAGAGATCTGACGAGAGCGGTAAAGGGAGAATGTCCATGCGGATCTCTCCTGCCCCGTCATGATAAGATATTGGGGCGCTCCGATGATATGTTTATTGTCCGGGGAGTCAACATCTACCCCAGCAATATAGATGAGATACTTTCCAGGCAGGATGGTATCGGCAGCGAATATCAGATTCATCTCGACCGTGGGGATGACGGGAAGGACTACCTGACCGTAAAGGTGGAAAGAGAGATGGGGAGAGATTCAAAAGGAGATGACGTGCTTGCCGGGAAGATCGAAAGCAATATCAGGAAGAAAATCCTGGTAAGTGGAAAAGTCGAGATAGTCGACTACCAGTCACTTCCCAGAACAGCGAAAAAAACTAAGAGACTGTTCGATAACAGGGACTAACAAAACTTTTGCTTGACTTTTTGTTTGAAGTTACTATAAATCTCAAGTCTGAAAAGAGATGAAAAATACAATCAATATTAAGATGATAAATAACGGTCTAAAATTCTGGTGCTGGCAGTGGATATATAGAAGGGGGAGGTTTGTTGGCTGCCTGAAAGAATTTTAGACATATAAAGTTTTTATCAAAAGCCGTGGACAGCCTTCGATGTCCACGGCTTTTTTTATGACAAAAATGAGGATTTAGCATGGGTCAAAACACGGATCGAACAGAGCAGAGAATACTCATGGGTAATGAAGCGATCGGCAGGGGGTTGGTCGAAGCCGGATGCGCACTCGCCGCTTCTTACCCGGGCACGCCAGCCTCCGAGATTCTCGCATCAGTTATCAATTTTTCCAGAGAGACAGAAACCGGGATGCACATAGAATGGTCGGTCAATGAGAAGGTAGCTTATGAGGTGGCGTTGGCAAACAGCTATACCGGTAAGAGGTCTGCCGTAGCCATGAAGCAGGTCGGCTTAAATGTGGCATCCGATCCCTTTATGCGTTCCGCTTACATTGGAATTAAAGGGGGTTTTGTTGTTATTGTGGCTGATGATCCCGGTCCTCACAGCTCCCAGACGGAGCAAGACAGCCGCTTCTTTGCGCGCTTCGCCAAGATACCCGTCCTTGACCCTTCCAGTCCCAAAGAGGCAAAAGAGATGGTCAAAAAGGCCTTTGAGCTGTCTGAAAAATATGAACTTCCCGTAATGCTCCGCCCTACTACCCGTATATGCCATGCCAGACAGAATGTCCCATGTTTAACCCCTGAAAAATTGGAGAGGAAAGTTAGCTTCGAGAAAAATCCGGGACGCTGGGTTGCGACACCACAATTTCTAACCGAGCTCCATCGCCTGCTAAATGAAAAGATTGATAAGATATCGGATGAAAAAGATTTTTCACCATCACTGATTGCCGGTGATGGATCGCTGGACAAACACTGCATCATATCTTCCGGTGTCGCCTTTGCACATACCTGTGATCTTCTGGAAGATATGGGCTTTCTGGGGAAAATAGACCTTTTCCAGGTCACCATGCCGTATCCCTTAAACAGGAGTTTTATTGAAAAAATAAGTTCCGAATACGAAAAGATACTCGTCATTGAGGAGACCTATCCCACGATAGAGATGCAACTGACGAATACGGGGATTTATGGGAGAAATTCAAAGCTAATTCCCGGCCAGGGAGAGTTAACACCGGATATCATTCAGGATGTGTTGAAGAAATTCCTGAATATACCTCTGGAAGAAGGAGGTTCCCCAGAGCAGATAAAAGGGAAGAGACCAACCCTCTGTCCGGGGTGCCCTCACCGTGCGGCGTTTTACGCAATCAAAAAAACATTTCCCAAGGGAATTTTCCCCAGTGATATAGGTTGTTATACGCTCGGCATGAATCTTGGTGCCGTAGATACCTGTCACTGTATGGGTGCATGCATAAGCCAGGGGGCGGGGTTTTACCACGCATACGCCCGGGATGGCGGAGAAGTCCCCGCTATTGTTGTGACCATAGGTGATTCCACCTTCTTCCATGCGGGCATTCCCGGTCTTATCAATGCCGTATTTCAGAAAGCACGATTTATCCTGGTCATTCTGGACAATTCCACCACAGCAATGACCGGTAATCAACCGACACCTGAAGTCGGAATTATGGCCGATGGGACAAAAGGAACACCTGTTCTCATCCATGATCTGGTGAAGGCCTGCGGTGTCAGGTTTCTCAAAGAATGCGATCCTTATAATTTTGAGAAGTTCACTTCCCATCTCAAGGAAGCCGATGGATACTGCCGCGGTGAAGATGGAGGCGTTGCTGTGATTATATCCAAGCATCCGTGCATCCTGAACAGAGAGACGGCAAAAGAACAGCCTGTATATTCCATGAAAATAACGGAAGATTGTACAGGCTGCGAGTATTGTCTGAAGAACTTTGAGTGTCCGGCCATTATTCGTGATTCAGCGGGGAAGCGGTTCTCAATCGATCAGAATATCTGTATCGGGTGTGGTGTGTGCAGGCACGTGTGTCCTGTGGGGGCAATAGTTGCGGAAGAAGGAGATAACAAATGAAGCAACAGATACTAATAAGCGGCACCGGCGGTCAGGGAGTGCTCTTTCTGACAAGGATTCTCGCGCATGCAGCCGTGGAAAAAAATATGGATGTCCTGACTTCGGAGACGCACGGCATGTCCATGAGAGGGGGAACAGTTGTCTCCCATGTTAAGATTGGGTCTTTCAAAAGTCCTTTGATCTGCATGGGTCAGGGCGATGTGGGATTATTTCTTGACGGTTCGAGTTTCGATGTCTACAGGAGTTTCATAATGGGCGAAGGCAAATCATTTGTAAATACTGACGTCTCCGGAGAGTATTACAATATTGATGCGACCGGGATGGCAAAGGAGATGGGGGCACTTCTCATCACGAATCTTACCCTTTTAGGATATTCGGTTAAAGAAGGCAAGCTCTTTTGTGATAAGGAAGTGATGGAAACAACCATCAGGAAGTTGTCTCAACCAGGCCATCTGGAGCTGAACTTAAAAGGTTTTGAAATGGGATTGAACTATTAAGGAGGTGAAGAATGAAAGAAAAAAGATTTTCAGGAATTGCGGTACTAATAGTTATGCTGTTGTTTGTCTGTTCTTTGTTTCCGGTGTCGGTGAAAGCGGGGCCAATAACTTTAAATTATGCCAATTTCCCGCCGGCTCCTACATTCCCGTGCGTGCAGATGGAGAGATGGAAAAAAGAGGTAGAGCAGCGCACCGGCGGAAAGGTGACGATTAATACTTTTCCGGGCGGCACCCTGTTGGGTGCCAAGAACATGTACGATGGTGTCGTTGCCGGTCAGGCGGATATCGGTTGTCTGTGTATGGCCTATCAGCCGGGCAGGTTTATGGTAACCAATGCGACCGCGTTGCCCGTTGGCTTTTCGAATGCGAAGGTAGCCAGCCTCACACTCTGGGACATTTACAAAAAATATAAACCGGAGGAATTCGCAAAGGTTAAAGTCCTTACCATGTTTACCTGTGCACCGGCAAACATCTACGCGAAAAAACCGGTAAGGAACTTAGACGACCTGAAAGGACTGGAGCTGAGGGCGTCCGGAGGGGTTGCCCAGGTTTTGAAGGCATTGGGAGCTACTCCGGTTGGCATGCCCCAGTCGGAAACCCCCGAAGCCCTTCAAAAGGGTGTTGTGAAGGGTGCGGCATCTTCTCTTGAGACACTTATGGATTTCAAATATGCGGAAACCTGCAGATACGTAACGATATTTAACGGGCCGGTTTATCCCTTCGCCGTTGTAATGAACCTCGAAAAATGGAACTCTCTGCCAAAAGACGTACAGAAGGTGATGGAAGATCTGGGAGAAGAACAGGCTTTTTGGACGGGCGACTACATGGATAGGCACGTAAATGAGTCCATTGAATGGTCCAAGAAAAATTATAATATTGAGATTATTGAATTGAGCAAAGAGGAGATGGCAAAGTGGAATAAATTGCTGAGCCCGATAACCGAAGTATGGATCAAAGATGCCGAAGCCAAGGGATTGCCGGCAGGGGCGATTCTGCGAGACATACAAGCGGCCAAGAAAGATCGCGGTTCTAAATAATATTAAAAGTGACGGCTTGGTAAAAAGTCTTTTTTTTGTCACCCAAAATCATGTCCTGAA
>CAZKGS010000142.1:0-6292 GCA_964552105.1 uncultured Syntrophaceae bacterium | reverse complement strand
AGGTCTCGTGAAATAGTTCTCGATTTCACGGAGGAATGGCGAAGGCAAACTTTTATGAAGAAGCCCCGTATGACAAAAAAGATAATCCTGTTTTTGTGGCTGTTTATATTTCTTTTTTGGGGTCTGGTTGCGGATGTTAAGGCTCAGGATGCCCAGACTCTGGTGGAAGACAGTTTCAATTATATGCGAGGGGAAACATCTGTTTCTACGGTGGTAATGACCATTCATCGTCCTGACTGGCAGAGAACCATGACGATCAAGGCCTGGACTAAGGGACAGGAAGACAGCATTTTTCGGATCATTTCCCCACCCAAAGATCATGGAAACGGTACGCTCAAGAGAGGCAGGGAGATGTGGACGTATAATCCCAAGGTCAACAGGGTGATTAAGATTCCCCCCTCAATGATGTCCCAGGCATGGATGGGATCGGATTTTTCCAATAACGACCTGTCCAAGACCGAAAGCCTGATTGAGGATTATACCCATACGGTTATCGGCACTGAAACCCATGAAGGGGGGAAAGTATATATTATCAAGTCCATGCCCAAACCCGAAGCGCCTGTGGTGTGGGGCATGCAAAAGCTCAAAATCAGGGAGGATCATATCTTTTTAGCGCAGGAGTTTTATGATGAGGATTTCAAACTGGTTAAGTCTTTAAATTTCCTTGAAATCCGGATGCTTGGTGGGAAACTGTATCCCGGAGTAATGAAAATGCAAAAGGCTGATATAAAAGATGAGTATACCGTGCTGGAGTACAAGGAACTTGTTTTTGATAAAGATATGCCGGACAGATTATTTACGTTGTCTTCTCTGAAAAACCCCACAAGATAGGTACGGGAATGTCCATAGACGTCAAAATGGCCTGGCGCAACATCTGGCGCAATCCAAGGCGATCCATTTTAACCATATCCGCCATCGCATTCGCCTCATTGCTGTTGATTTTTATGTTGTCCTGGCAGTTTGGATCATATGAAACCATGATCGATTCCGCAGTAAAGATACATACCGGCTATCTGCAGGTACAGGCCAGAGGGTATAACGACAAAAAGAACATTCGCATGGTAGTGCCCGATCCGGTTCCGATAGGCAATATTCTTAATAAGACTATGAATGTAACTGCTTATACTTTTCGAGCCAATACTTTCTCTCTGGTTTCTTCCAAAGAGCGAACCTATGGTATTGTAGTGGTCGGGATCGATCCGGTCAGGGAAGCCAAAGTGTCCACTCTTGAAAAATTAATCCGTCAGGGAAGCTACCTGTCCGAAGGCGACACCGATCAGGCCCTGGTGGGGGATCTTCTGGCCAAAAACTTGAAGGTCGGCCTGGGTGATGAACTGGTTGTGCTGGGCCAGGGGCGTGATGGTTCCGTTGCGGCCACTGTGGTCAGAGTAAAGGGAATCTACAGATCCGGTCAGGACGATTTTGATCGCAGCTCAATATATATCCCGCTTGAAAACTTTCAGGATGTTTATGCCATGCGCGGGGCGGTCCACGAAGTTGTGGCGCTTGGCAAATCTTTAGATGACTTGCAGGAGATAAAAAAAGTTGTAACGGCCGGCATCAAAAAGACAGACAAAAAACACCGCCTGGTGGTTCTGGATTGGATGGAACTGATGCCCGGTTTGATTGAGGCCATTAAAATGGATCTGTACAGCGGGTTTATATTCTATCTCATTTTGATCATCGTTGTTGCCTTCAGTATTCTAAATACTTTTCTCATGGCTATCTTCGAGCGGACGAGAGAGTTCGGAGTCCTTATGGCTATTGGAACGACTCCAGGGCGGTTGAGCAAACTGCTCCTGATTGAATCCACTACAATGACCATAGTGGGTATTGTCATCGGCATCATTGCCGGGAGCCTGATTACCTGGTACTTCCAGGTTCACGGGATCGTTATTTCGGGTACATCCGAACTGATGAGACAGTTTGGCATGCCCGAGCGCATATATCCCCAGCTTTCAATGCTTTCCGCTTCAATCGGACCTGGTGCGGTGCTTATTATTACCTTTTTGACCGCCCTTTATCCGGCCCTTAAGGTACGGCGTCTCCGCCCTGTGGAAGCGATGGCGGGGATGTAAAAAACAGGAGCCAGAAGTCAGGAGACAGTAGTCAGAATGGAGAGGGGAAAATCGAAAACCTTCAAAGATTTGATAGTATGGCAGAAATCACATAAATTTGTACTGTCTGTTTATAAAATTACTGATAATTTTCCGCGAGCAGAGCTCTATGGATTAACGCCCCAATTTAGATGAGCTGCTATTTCAATACCTGCCAATATAGCGGAAGGCTTCAGGAAAAATGGTAAAGCTGATAAATGCCGGTTTATGAATATTGCTCAAGGATCATTAGAAGAATGTCGCTATTATTTAA
Source organism: uncultured Syntrophaceae bacterium (assembly GCA_964552105.1). Classification (GTDB taxonomy): domain Bacteria; phylum Desulfobacterota; class Syntrophia; order Syntrophales; family UBA6807; genus CAZGAK01. Next base: position 3,922 of record CAZKGS010000142.1, on the reverse strand, counting down.
TCCTTACAAAGGATCTCGGATACTTTGAGACTAAGAATTTAATGTTGCAGTTAGAAGAGGTAAGTAAACTGCTTGATGCTTATACAAAAGCAATTCTAAATTCTGACTATTGACTACTGTCTTCTAACTACATGAGGCTGTAACCTATGCATTTCCAATTGGCCTGGCGAAATATTTGGCGAAACCCGAGGCGGACTGCGGTCATCATGACTGCGATTATTATCGGGGTTTGGAGCATGATTTTTCTGGGTGCACTCATGAGAGGAATTTCTGACGGGATGGTCCGAAACGGTATCGCTACCCTCACCGGACATATCCAGGTTCACCATAAAGGCTATCGGAACGACCCTGTTATTGAAAACAGTATGATCTATCCGGAGGTAGTGAAGACTGCCATGGAAAAGGTTCTTCCGGCCGGTGCTCAATGGGCCTCCAGGGTTCGGGTCAACGCTGTTGCTAATAACGCCCGACATACAGCAGGCGTTACATTTGTAGGGATTGACCCGGTAAGGGAGGCCGGGGTTTCGTTCATCGGAAAGGTGGTTACCGAAGGACGTTATCTCAAAGACGATGACAAATACGGGATCGTGGCAGGCAAGGCGCTGGTGGACAAGTTCGAGACCAGATTGGGTCATAAGATTATTATGATGTCACAGGATACCGACCGGGAAATTGCCTCTCGGGCCTTCCGTATTGTCGGAATCTTCAGGGCCGAGATGCAGGCCACGGAAAAGCAATTTGTCTTTGTGACCAAAGCGGCTGCGCAGCGCATGCTGAAGTTGAAAAACGGTATTTCCGAGGTATCCGTCATCCTGCCTGACCAAAAGGAAGTCAAGCGGGTGGCTGATGATTTACGGGCCGCTCTGCCCTCTGCCGATTATGAGGTTCAGACATGGCGGGAACTTTTACCCTTAATCACCGCGTACCTGGATATTTATGATGGATTTATCTATATATGGTTCATAGTGGTGTTTATTGCCATGGGCTTTGGCATTGTCAACACCACACTTATGGCCGTGTTTGAACGGATACGGGAGTTTGGCTTGTTTAAAGCATTGGGTATGAAGCCGTGGTGGATCATCAGGGAGGTTCTCGCGGAATCGTTTTTTATCCTTCTTATCGGTACGGCTATTGGAAATATCCTGAGTTTTTTGAGTTTGTTTGCCCTGTCCGGCGGCATCGATCTTTCTTCTCTTGCCGCCGGTTCGGAATTTGCCGGTATGTCCCGGGTGATTTATCCGGCCATTTATGGCCAGGATGTGATCGTCGCTAACCTGGTGGTATTCATTCTGGGTCTTCTGGTGAGTATTTATCCGGCTGTTAAAGCGGCAAGATTTACACCAGTGGAAGCCCTGACACACACCTGAAATGTTGCGGGTTGCGAGTTTCGTGTTGCGAGTTGAAAAAATCATGACCCGCAACTTGTAACTTCCGATTTTGGATTTAGGAATGCGGATTTCGGATTTAAAAGAAGATAAAGCAGGTGAATGATTAACACGCAACTCGTAACACGAAACACTTTTGGAGATACAACATGAACATCGTGGAATGCATTGATATCGAAAAGACTTACCGACAGGGTAAAATGGAAGTCCGGGCGCTAAACGGCGTGAGCCTGTCAATAGAAAAAGGAGGCTTTGTCGCCCTGGCCGGGCCCTCAGGATCAGGCAAGACCACCATGCTGAATATTATCGGCGGGCTGGATTCGGCGAATTCCGGTGGCGTTATCGTGAATGGAAACTCTCTGGATAAAATGAACCAGTCGGAGCTGGCCAACTTACGTTTGCACAATATCGGGTTTATATTCCAAGCTTATAATCTTATCCCTGTTCTGTCGGCAATAGAAAATGTGGAATTTGTCATGCTTCTCCAGGATGTGCCGCCGGCTGAACGGCGGGAAAGAGCCAAAACCATCCTGGATGACGTTGGTTTGGAAGGTAAATACAACCGGCGTCCGGCAGAGCTGTCAGGCGGGCAGCAGCAGCGTGTGGCTGTTGCCAGGGCCATCGTGTCCAATCCGTCAATCGTGTTGGCGGATGAGCCCACGGCCAATCTGGATTCAAAAACCGGCAAGGGACTTTTGGAAATGATGAAGGAAATGAACGAGAAGAAAAAAGTTACCTTTATCTTTTCCACCCATGACAAAATGGTCATGGACTATGCCAGACGGCTGATCCTCATCAGGGACGGCATGGTGGCAGATGATGAGATAAGGGAAGGGTGAAAAAAACAGGAGACAGGGGTCGGGGAAAATTTTGTCTATGCAATTTGTTGACCGGATACTAATTAGAAAATTCCATTTTAAGTCCTTTCATTCTGCCTACTGCCTGCTGTCTCCTGTTTTCTGTTTCCTTTCATTCCTTCTTGCAGTTGTCCTGTTAGCCTGCATCAGCCCTTTTACCTCATGGGCATCAACCGATTTTCAAAACCAGTCCATGTCCTCTTCATCCGTGAACCAGGGTGCAATTGCCGAACCGTGGTACGAACAGGTCGAAGCTCAATGGGGTGGTCATTTTAAGGTTTGGGGGTCTGTTTTATGGCCTGACGACGAATCATATTTCCAGCCGGTGGACACTGATCCCTGCTATGACGGCCATACAGAGATGCGTCTCAAGAATAAACTTTTTTTCGGAAACTGGGGGAATTTCGAAGCCCATTATGAAGCCGTTCTGTCCGGGGGAGATACGCGGCGCAAGCAAAAGGAGCTGGAGCGTCTTTATCCGGATCTTTTCAGCACCAGTGTGATATCAGGGGGATCTCCAAGCGACAAACGGCGGTTAATGGATTTAACGAAGACGATTGATGAAAATGACAACCATATCCTCTATCATCGCCTGGATCGGTTTTCCCTGACCCTGATGCCGGAATGGGGTGTTGTCCGTATCGGTCGGCAGGCAGTTACCTGGGGAAACGGTTTCTTGTTTAACCCGATGGACCTTTTTAACCCCTTTTCTCCATCCGATATCGAGCGGGAGTATAAGCTCGGAGATGATATGATATACACTCAATTCCCCGTGAATAAAGTGGGTGACTTTCAATTTCTCTATGTACCGAGGCGAGAGCTGAAGAATGGGGATGTGGAATGGAACCAGTCCTCTCTGGCCGGGAAGCTGCACTTTGCCCGGGGTACAACGGAGTTTGACATAATGACTGCCAGGCACTATCGAGATACAGTGGTGGGATTCGGCAGTACGAGATACCTCGGTGATACTGCCTGCCGCCTTGATGGCACATGGACTTTCCTTGATAAAGATCACGGCACGGATGATTACCTGTCCGTGGTGGCAAATATTGATTACTCCTGGGTATGGTGGAAAAAGAATTTTTACGGATACGTGGAATATTATTTCAACGGCCTGTGCCATGACCGGTACACGGAAGCATGGACTGATACTGATATTGCCGGGCGTATCGACCGGGGAGAACTATTTACTTTAGGACGAAATTACCTGAGCGGCCATATCAGAGTGGAGCTGCACCCCCTGTTCAACGTCTATTTAACTTTAATCAACAACCTGAGTGATCCTTCAGGAACAGTGCAGCCCAGGGCTGTCTGGGATATGACTCAAAACATACAGATCACTCTGGGTGGCAATATCTATTATGGCGGGAGAGGCACAGAGTACGGCGGATACAAAATACAGGGCACTGGTTTTCTTAATAAACCCTCAGACAGCGCTTACCTCTGGCTCACATATTATTTTTAGACGAAACATGAATTGAACCCTTTGCATAATATGCAGAGGTTTCAAAATCCATCATTAATGGATTTTACAAGTATTTGATTATTAAAAATATTCCACGGGGAGTCTGAGGGGTATCCCCTCAGAGTGAGACCTTATGCAAGGGTCTTGAATTATAAAGTCGAATTTATTTGCTTTTGTATGCTTTTCTTATTTTTTCAATAATATTTGTCGTTGAT
>CAZKGS010000141.1:0-6323 GCA_964552105.1 uncultured Syntrophaceae bacterium | reverse complement strand
CTGCACTATTGTTCCTGTGTTCATACCCATCTCCTTAGTTTAAAGAGTATTTATTATACAATGCTTTATATTAATTCAAATAGCTTTTAACACCAGCATGCTATATTAGCTTGAATTTTTAATTAAAAACTCAAAATTAAGAATCACCCCTTGGACAAGGCCTCAGTACCCCCGACAATGTCCATGAGTTCTGCAGTAATAGCCTGCTGCCTCGCCTTGTTGTATTTCAAGGACAGATCCCCAATCATCTCTTCGCAACTGATTGTTGCGTTGTCCATGGCAACCATTCGAGCTCCGTTTTCACCTGCCGCTGTCTCCAGAAGTGCCCTGAAAGTCATTACCCTGATATATGTTGGGAGAAGTTTTTCTATTAGAATATCTTCTTCCGGTTCATAAATGTACCCAAGTTTTCTTTCCGGCGCAATCTCCTCTGCCGAGTCTGTAGACTTCATCGGAAGCAGTCTGTCTATCTTCGGCCTCTGAACAGCGACATTCCGAAACTCATTGTATGCAATGTGCAATTCATCATATTCCCCATCTATAAAAGAAGAAATCAATTCTCTCCCGATACTGTCAGCCAGACTGATGTCAAACTGTTTAAAAACGTCCGTGTGCTGACCGATCATATTTGCCTTCTTTCTGAAGTGATCTCTTCCTTTTCGCCCGACAGCAACCAACGAAACTTCCTGACCCTCCTTAGACCGGTACCTGATGAATCCTTCTACTGCCCTCATCACATTCGAGTTAAAACCACCGCACAAGCCCCTGTCCGATGTCATACATATGATTCGAACTTTTTTCGGTTCTCTGACTGCCAGGAGAGCATGCATGTCAGGATTTACCCGCAGGGCCACACTGTTTAGTACCTCCATAAACTTCTCCGCATATGGCCTGAAGTTTTCCATTCTTAATTGAGTGCTTTTCAGCTTCGATGCAGCCACCATGTTCATCGCCCTGGTGATCTGCTTCGTTTTACTAACTCCCTGAATTTTATCTTTAATATCCTTTAACGAGGCCATTCAACCTACTCCCATTCTACAAAATATTCAGTTTTTATTCAGCGGCAAAAATTGAATCAAATTCAGTCAGAGCATCTCGCAACTTATCTTCCAGTCCGTCACTTATCTCCTCTTTTTCATCTATTTCCTTCATCAATTCAGGATACTTGCCTTCCACAAAGCTCAGAAGCTCGCTTTCGTAGTTCTTAAGACGCTCCAGGGGATATTTATCCACAAATCCTCTAACACCGGAAAATAACACCAACACTTGCTGCCCTAAGGACATGGGTTGATATTGCGGTTGTTTCAATAACTCGACCAATCTGGCTCCTCTGTCCAGCTGATCCTGTGTCGATTTATCAAGGTCACTTCCAAACTGGGCAAAAGCGGCCAGTTCCCTGTATTGTGCCAGGTCAAGTTTCAAGGTTCCTGCTACCTGTTTCATCGCTTTTACCTGAGCCGCTCCACCTACTCTGGAAACTGACAGACCCACATTGATTGCAGGCCTTACACCGGAATAGAACAAACTGGGTTCAAGGTAGACCTGGCCATCCGTAATGGAAATAACATTTGTAGGAATATACGCGGAAACATCTCCAGCCTGGGTTTCAATGATGGGAAGGGCCGTCAGGGAACCGCTACCGAGCTCTTCACTAACCCTGGCCGCACGTTCCAGTAATCTCGAATGGTTAAAGAAAATATCTCCCGGGAAGGCCTCACGTCCCGGAGGTCTTCTCAAAAGAAGCGATATCTGCCTGTACGCGACGGCCTGTTTGGAAAGATCGTCATACAGGATAAGGGCGTCCTGCCCATTGTCGCGGAAATATTCCCCCATGCTGCATCCCGCATATGCGGAAACATACTGCAACGTGGCAGGATCACTCGCACAGGCTGAAACAACACAGGTATAATCCATAGCTCCATGTCTCCTGAGGGCCTCCACTACCTGAGCGACGGTCGATTTCTTCTGCCCTATGGCGACATAGATACACTTAACGCCTGTATCTTTCTGCCTTATAATGGCATCAACACAAATGGCTGTTTTTCCGATCTGCCTGTCTCCAATGATCAGTTCTCTCTGACCCCTTCCTATAGGAGTCATGGCATCGATGGCTTTTAATCCCGTATACAGTGGCTGATTAACGGGTTGGCGCTGGATAACACCGGGCGCAATCATCTCGATCCTTCTTGTCTGTTTCGCCTCGATGGGGCCCTTTCCATCTATGGGCGTACCCGTTGCATCGATAACGCGTCCGAGAACCTCTTCACCAACGGGAACCTCAGCGATTCTTCCTGTTCTCTTCACGATATCACCTTCTTTAATGTGGATATCCTCACCGAGAATGGCCACACCTACGTTATCCGTCTCTAAATTCAAGACCATCCCTAAAATACCACCAGGGAACTCCAACAGTTCCATGGCCATGGCATTCTCAACACCATAGACCCTGGCAACACCATCGCCTACGGACAGAACGGTCCCTGTTTCGCTCACATCCAGTTTTTTCTCATAATCTTTTATCTGCCTGGAAATTATCTGAGTTATTTCCTCTGCCTTGATCGCTTCCATCCTCTATGTCTCCTCCCTTAAGAGTTCCCTAATACTATTAAGCTGGGTTTTTATACTTCCATCGTAAAGGGTGTCACCTACTTTTACAACAATACCTCCTAATAAAGATGTATCCCTTTCAATTTCCATTTCGACTTTTTTAGCGGTAACCTCTTCCATCCGCGCCTTAATCTGTTCGGACAGCTTATCCGATAACTTGTAGGCCGATTTTACATTTACCCTTACCTTATTCAACACATTATCCATATAATGCTGATAACAAGCTTCAATTTCCGGAAGGACATTTATCCTTCTTTTTTCCAGTAATAACTTCAAAAAATTAGCCGTTACGGGCGATACATCAACTTTTTTCAGCACCTCATCCAAAACGGCTTTCTTATCAGACTGAGCAAAAATCGGATTATTCAAAAATTCTCTGAGATTTTCATTTTGCTCAAGGAGAGAAGAAAATTTTCCAAGTTCATTATAGTATTCTTCGTACTTAGCCTCTTCCGCGGCTATCGCGAAGAAAGCCTTGGAATAACGTTTTGCAATTTCGCTCCATCTCAATTTATCTTCACCATCCTATCTAAAAAATTTTCTACCATAACTTCATGATCATTCTTTTTTATATTCTTCCTCAAAAGCTCCTCAGCAATCTGGACGGAAAGTTCAGCCGTTTCCGCTCTCAATTCATTTCTCATCTTTTTAAATTCCTGATCCATCCGGGCTTTCGCGTCTTCCTTCATTTTCTCCGCAGTTCTTTCTGCATCTGCGAGAATTTTTTCCCTCTCTGCCAACCCCTGTGCCTTAATCATTTCGGAAATTCCCTCAATTTCTCCCGCCGCCTCATCCAGTTTGGCAGAATACTCATCAAATTTCTTCTGAGATTCTTCCTTCAAAGCGATGGCCTTTTCCAGGGATGTCTTGATAGAATCGCGCCTCCCAATAAAAAAGCCCTTGATTGCTTTTGCGGAAAGCCAATAAAGAACACCAAACAAGACTACAACATTCAGGGATTTCCATCCAAAGGAGATCCACTTGCTCGTGTGATGTCCTTCTCCCTCACCACCTCCCGAAGCATAAACAACCGCCGCGGTCAGAATCAAAAAAAGGACTGCAGGCAAAAAAGAAGTCAATATAAATCGTTTTGAGAGAACACCTTTTAAAGATTCTTTCATTGAATACTCCTTCCCAGCACCTTTTCAGAAATCTCAACAGATATTTTCTCAGCTTGAGTTTTTAATATTTTCCTTGCGCTCGACATTTCTTTGTCAATTTTTTGCTTGAAGTCATCGAAAATCTGCAAAATCTCATTTCTTGCCTCATCCATTTTACTCTTACCTTCTCCAGATGCTTTTTGCTGAATTTCATTCTTTTCATTCATTGCTTCCAGCCTGGCCTGACGGAGCTTCTCCTCATAATTGGCCATTTTCTCCTCAACAGACTGATCAAGAGATTTTACCTCTTCATCCAAACCCTGAAAGTGTTTCTCTCTTCTTTCAAGCACACGCAAAATGGGTTTGAAAAGAACTACATTCAATACAAACATCAGAATAAGGAAATTGGCCATCTGAAACCACATAGTACTATCTATTGAAACCATTCCTGCTCACCTCATAATTAAAAGACAAAAAAAAACCGCGTGTCCAAAAAGGATAATCACCCGGTTATGCAAATTTGAATATTTTTCCTATTAAGGCAGAAAGACCTGTTTTTTCATCAAAAACGACAAATTTTATTTCCCTGACTTCCACCACTAACGTATCCCTTAACTATACTTTACTAAAAGACGGGGGAGTAATAAGCATAACTCTCAAATGTTGTCAAGCATTTTTTGCTCACGTTTAACATTCACTCCTGCTCAAAACAAACGACAGGTGCTGCTGAAACGGCCTGTGAATAGAGACCTTTGCAAAACGCCCCCTTTCGCCCAATTTCGGCGTCAGACTCAAATATTGATCGGAATCATAGGGTATGGAACGGACAACTCACCTAATTTATTCTGGATGTTGCTGATTTTCCTCTATCGATATCTTCTCCGGTCTGTTCCCCATTTGACAGTCTCCATCAAATATAGCTCCTTCCTGCACTATAAATGCGGGAGTTTTTAACTTACCAAACAGCTTGCCGGTAGAGCAAATTTCCACCCTGTCCCTGATTTCAAAATTACCTTTTACATCTCCGAATATTAATAAGTTATCAATGGCAATATCCGCCTCAATACGTGCACCCTCCCCGATAATCAAAGTTCCCTCTCCCGATATTTCGCCTTTGAAAGCCCCGTCGATCCGGATAGAACCTTTAATAACCAGCTTCCCGTCAAATTCCGTCCCCTTCCCTAAAAAAGCAATAATATCTCCGTTAGTTTTTTTATCCGCCATTTAACCCTCCTTAAAACTAATTTTGAGACCTTTGCATAACGTCCCCTTTTGACCAATTTCTGCGTCAGGCTCAAATTTTAATCCTCGAAATATCCAACATATTCCTGTGGTTAAAATTTTCGCCTTCCTTGAACTTGAACAAAATTGAACATTCTGCAAAGATCTCATTTTACAGTAGCAACCTGCCACAAAATCTGCGTTAAATAAAATCTCCGCAAATTTACGATTGAAACATAAACCTTCGCATACTTACATTCATCAACAAACCTGTTCCCATCATCAAAACTACCATAGAAGAACCTCCATAGCTCAAAAAGGGAAGAGGAATGCCCACGACGGGAAGAGTTCCGAGGACCATTCCGATGTTGATAAAGATACCCCAAAAGACAAAGATGATTACGCCGAAGGCAATCAAGGTCCCCGCCAAATCTCTTGAGTTGCGGGCAATATGAAAACCCCACAATAATAGTGCAAGGAACATAAATATCAGAATTACCGCACCCACAAAACCCCACTCCTCGGCAAAAACGGAAAACACAAAATCAGTCTGCTGCTCAGGCAAAAACTTTAACTGACTTTGCGTGCCCTTTAAAAATCCTTTTCCCCAAATACCTCCCGATCCAATAGCGATTACGGACTGAATAACATGATATCCGGAGCCGAGAGGATCTCTCTCGGGATTTAAAAATGTCAGGATTCTCTCCCTTTGATAATCTTTCATAAAAAACCAGCATATTGGAATCAGAAGAATACCGCTTGTGGCAAAAAGAATAAGCGTCTTTCTGTTGGCACCGACAAAAAGAACCACAGAAAAAAACAAAATAAATAAAAAAAGGGCAGTACCAAGATCAGGCTGATTCATTATAAACAAACAAGGAATGGCTACTATGATAAAAGGAATTGCAAGACTTTTTATATGATAACTCTCGCCAATTTTATTGTCGGTAATATACTTTGTTAAAGCAATAATAATTGTCAACTTCATCAACTCAGACGGCTGGAAAGAAAATCCCCATAAGACCAGCCACCGTTGTGAACCGTGAGTCATATTCCCCTTCGCGAAAACCAAAAAAAGGAATAACAAAGAAATAAAGTAAATAACGTAACCATACCTTACAATAAACCGATAATCTATACTTGCGGAGACAAGCATCAACACGAGGCCAATCAGAACCCAGTAAATCTGCTTCACATAAAGCGGTTTACCTCCTAGTTGAGCCAGGTTATAATTTGTACTGTACAGGTTCAAAAGTCCAATACAACTTATTGACAGTACCAGAACGAGAAGTATCCAATCAAAATTTACAAACAACCTGCGATCTATTTTCACTTTATATTACCTAACCCAGATAAACTGGAAATTCGAAATTCGAAGCACTAAATGCGAAACAA
>CAZKGS010000140.1:2880-6451 GCA_964552105.1 uncultured Syntrophaceae bacterium | reverse complement strand
TTTGCCTTTCGTCTTTAGCCCAACATCTGCGCAAAAAACGCAGTTGTTGTGAATATAGACTCTAATTACTCACTTTTTGTACAATGTCAAGTGACAGTATTTTTTATTGATGGAAAGCACCCCTTATGATAGAAGCGGCATATGCTGAACGTGGGATTAACAGGTGGAATAGGAAGCGGAAAGTCAACCGTTGACAGGTTCTTCAGGGCAAAGGGAGCATATGTAATTGATTTTGATGAACTTGCCCATCTTGTGGAAGAACCGAACGGACCGGCATGGAAAGGAATTGTTGAGAATTTCGGGGGGGAAATCCTCAACACGGACAACACCATAAACCGGGAAAAGCTGGGGGGTATTGTTTTCCGCGACAGAGAAAAGCTGAAAAAATTGAACAGCATTGTCCACCCTGCTGTTTATGATGAATGGAAAAGGAAGATTGACGACATCCGAAAAGAAAAAAAAGATGTCATTATCATATCTGACATACCGCTTCTCATAGAAGTGGGAATGCAAGATGCAGCAGATATCACAATCCTTGTATATATATCTCCTGAAGAACAAATTAAAAGGATTATGAAAAGAAACGGATACAGCCGTAAAGAATCTGAAGACAGACTGAATTCGCAAATGTCAATAGATGACAAAATCCTTTATGCTGATTTTGTCATCAATAATGAAGGCTCTATAAAAGAAACGAAAAAGGTTGTTGATGAAGTCTGGGAAAAGCTCATTAAAAAAGAAAAGAAAATGAGAAAATAATATGCAAATATTGGAGGCCGAAAATGATAGAGAAAAATGTACTGACCGATTTTAGTTCAAAAGTATCGGAACCTGTAATCGATCCTTCCACCTATGTCCATCCCCTTGCGGCAGTTATCGGTAATGTAATCCTCGGAAAAAATATAATGGTCTCACCCATGGCTTCCATCCGCGGAGATGAAGGCCAACCGTTGCATGTTGGTGATGATTCTAACGTTCAGGATGGCGTTATCATACATGCCCTTGAAACAGAAGAAAATGGAAAACCGGTTGAAAAAAATATTTATGAAGTCAACGGCAAAAATTACGCCGTTTATATAGGCAAAAGGGTTTCTCTTGCCCATCAGGTACAAATCCATGGCCCTGCAGTCATACAGGATGATACCTTCGTTGGAATGAAGACACTTGTCTTTAAATCTTATGTAGGAGAAAAATGTGTGGTTGAGCCCGGTATCATTCTTATGGGAGTGACCGTTCCGGACCACAGGTATGTACCGACAGGCTCTGTAATAAAGACTCAAGAAGATGCGGACAATCTGCCTGAGATAACCGAAGCTTATCCGATGAAAGACATGAATAAAGCTGTCGTCCACGTAAATACAAGCCTGGCAAAAGGCTATCTGAAAGCTTTATAGAAAAAACAGAAAAAAGAGTTACAAAAAAAGACAAATCGTTCAGCAATCGGCTCACAGTTGGCTGCTGAACACACAAAACTATAAATGTCCAGTATTTCTCAGGGTTTCTCTAAAGACGTGATAAAAGGCTTCATTCTCAGCTAAGCCACGTTTTAAAATCGCACCGAAATCATCAATGTTTTCCTCATTTATGACCATATTAACGCTCCTGTTAAAAGCGGCCATGTTATCCATCGTCCGGAACATGCTGCTTATCAATACTACAAAGATATTTCTCCGGACGCTGATGGGCAAGCGATTGAGATACTGTATTACAACATTGCTGCCTGGATCACTGGTTTCGTAAACCTCGTTCACCACGACCAGTTGATATACATGAAATCGCATGCTTTTGAGCGCCTCCCGGGCAGAAGACGGTTCTGTGATATAATAACCCTTCTTTTTCAGGTCATCTGCGATTTTTGCTCGTATGGAAGAATCATATTCACAAATCAGGGCTGTTTCCATACCCTCTTCAATAAAATCGAATGGCTTATCCGAAGCATCATAAGGATCGGATGAAATCTCATCAAGAAGTTCTTTCTCCTCATCCATCATGTTATTCTCCTTTTATAACCTTCTCTTAGTTTTTCCATAGTCCCTATCGAGCAGCAATTCGTCTATTTCAGTAGTTACTTCACCTCGTTCAGTCTTTATAGAATCTATACCACGACCGACAACTCCCTTTGTCGTAGCATATGCCAAAGCCGTCTCTTCAGTAATCAGGCCGCTTTTATATAACGCAATGATGCTATCATCAAATGTTGTCATACCAAAAGCCCTGCCCGCCTCGATGATATCATTAAAGGTTTTCCCTTCTGATTCCCCGTGAAGGATCGAATCCTTTACCCTGATGCTCGTTCCCATTATTTCAAAGGCGGCAATCCTTCCACCACCAACCTTGGGCAACAATCTCTGACATATTATCCATCGTACCGTATCAGCCAGGCGGATTCGAACCTGGTTTTCTTCCTCCGAAGTGAACATTCCGATTATTCTGTTAATAGTCTGGCCAACATCAACGGTATGGAGTGTGCTAAACACCAGATGTCCGGTTTCTGAGGCAGTCAACCCTATCTCTATCGACTCCCTGTCTCTCATCTCACCAACGAGAATAACCTTGGGAGCCTGTCTCAGGGCCGCACGAAGTCCATTGGCAAATGTGTCAAAGTCTGTACCCAGCTCCCTCTGATTAAAGGTAGCCTTCTTGTGAGGGTGCTGAAATTCAACAGGATCTTCGAGAGTTATAACATGAACCGACTGATTCTCATTTATAACGTCTAATATAGTGGCTAATGATGTTGTTTTTCCAGTACCCGTTGCACCGGTGAACAGTATAAACCCGTTTTTTTCCTTGGCTAACTCATAAAATATTTTTGGCAAACTCATTTTGTCAATAGTGGGGATTTCGGTTTCAAGTTTGCGCATCGCGATGGAGTAACTTCCACGCTGGGAAAAAATATTTACCCTGAATCGGGCCTTGTCCGAAATCTCGTACGAAGTATCACACGATCCTTCTTTAAGGAGAGTTTCCGTCAAACGACGATCTTGATTAATAATATTCAGTGCAAAGATCTCTGTTTGAAAAGGGGTAAGTCCGGGAAACGGAGGATCTATGACAGTGGCCAGTTGACCGGAGGTTTCCACCTGAAAGGGCTTACCAACTGTCAAATTCAGGTCAGAAACACTATCATACGAATCGAGCATCTTGCTCAGTATATAATCAATTTCCGATTTTCTCATAATCACTCCTCATTCTTTAAATCCGAAACTCGAATTTCTATCCTTTTTGTCATTCCCGCGGAAGCGGGAATCCAGTTCTTTCAAGTACTTATGGACTCCCACCTTCGCGGGAGTGATTCGACTTTGGACTTTTTACGAGTCCATCAATATTAAATGTTCGAAATTCAAAATAAAAAAATCACGTGTTTTAAACATTTGGATTTTGAATTTGCCTCGAATTTCGTGCTTCAGATTTCTAATTTTATATTATCCCACCAGATGAATCGTAAAACAACATTGATTCAAAATTTGTACTGTATGGTTTGTTGACACCTGATTTCACAGGAACAGGTTTATTGGCAACCAGTAACCAGCTCACACCTCCGTAAAATCTGTTGGGGGCTTCTTTAAAAATG
>CAZKGS010000140.1:0-2780 GCA_964552105.1 uncultured Syntrophaceae bacterium | reverse complement strand
AACCAGTAACCAGCTCACACCTCCGTAAAATCTGTTGGGGGCTTCTTTAAAAATGGTCTGAATCTTGTCTTGTCGTTTGCCTTGATGTACGCCTCGTCCACACTTATCCACCCTTTGTTCAAAAGATCCATAATTGAGTCATCCAGAAGCTGCATACCATACTTTTTCCCCGTTTGTATAACAGAAGGAATCTGAAATGTCTTGGATTCCCGGATGAGATTACGGGCTGCCGGTGTGGCAATTAAAATTTCGAGGGCTACACAACGCCCCGGTTTATCAATACGCCTGAAAAGAACCTGTCCGATGATAGCCCGGATTCCGTCAGCAAGAGTTGACCGGATCTGCATCTGTTCACTCGCCGGGAAAACCTCAATAATACGGTCTATTGTCTTGGGTGCACTGGTCGTATGAAGGGTTCCAAAAACAAGATGTCCCGTTGAAGCCGCCTCAACCGCCAGTGATATTGTCTCAAGGTCTCTCATCTCACCAACAAGGATGATATCCGGATCCTCTCTCAGGGCACCCCGAAGAGCCGCAGAAAAAGATTTTGTATGAAGGCCCACCTCCCTGTGGTTTATAATACAACTTTTGCTCTCATGTACAAATTCAATCGGGTCTTCTATGGTAATAATATGATCCTTCCGCGTGCGGTTTGCTTCGTCGATAATAGCAGCAAGAGTCGTGGATTTGCCACATCCTGTTGGCCCCGTAACCAGAACCAGTCCCCGGGGAAGAGTCGCCAGTTTTGTTATGACGGGGGGAAGCCCCAACGCCTCCCCGGTAAGAATCTTACTGGGAATCTCTCTGAAAACGGCTCCCACACCGTATTTTTGTTGAAAGTAGTTTGCTCTGTATCGCGCGAGACCGGGAACTTCATAAGCAAAATCTATGTCACCAGTTTCTTCAAACTGCTTGATCTTGTGTTCCGGTGTAATCTCATAAAGCATTGCTCTTAATTCATCATTATCCAGAGAATCATACTTGATTCGCTCCATCTCACCCCTGATCCTGATCACGGGCTGCAGGCCTGCAATAAGGTGAAGATCTGACGCCCCCTGTTCGTTCATGAGCTTGAAAAAGGCATCTATTTTTGCCATATTACTTCTCCTTGGTTTTAACCCAGAGTTTACAATATTTCTTCAAGTTATTAATCGTAAAACATTCATAAAACTTTAGTCAATTATGTGTTCTTATATGTAAAGAAATAGATCATTGTCAAGGAATCAAATATTTGTCGATTCATTTAATCTTTAATGCTATGAAATTGAGATATTTTCTCCGGAGGATAAGAGTATGGTACACGATCTATTTACTGATGAAGATTTAAAAAGGATCCGAGATGATGGAATATCAAAGGAAGACATAATGACCCAGCTTAAGATCTTCAAAAGAGGGTTCACCCCGATAAAATTAAAAAGACCGTGCACTGCCGGGGATGGAATCGTCGTGATCCCCGATACAGACATGGCACCTTTAATAAAGACCCATGATGCTGCAGCCCGGCAGGGAAGAATGATTAAGTTTGTACCGGCTTCAGGCGCAGCCAGCCGCATGTTCAGGAACTGGTTTAGATATGAAGCTATGGAGGATTTCAAAACCAGCCAAAGCGGGACTGACTTTGTGAGAGATCTCCCGCAATTCGCTTTTTATAACGATTTACAAAAAATCATTTCACAAAACGGTCAGGAGATCAACGATCTTATAAAAGATGATAAATTTAATATTATACTCTCATATATCCTGACATCAAAAGGGTTAAATTATGCTCATCTTCCAAAGGCCCTTCTAAAATTCCACTCCTATCCTGAGCATAATCGTACATCTCTTGAGGAACATCTTGTTGAAGCAGCCCTTTATGTGCAAAACGCAGATCATAAGTGCAATGTACACTTTACCGTATCTGATGAACATAAATTGGAGGTTGAGGATCACATCACCCACGTGAGGAAATACTATGAAGACAAATACGGCGTTACGTATAATGTTTCTGTTTCCATACAACTCCCGTCCACAAATACTATAGCCGTCGATATGGACGACAATCCTTTTCGGGACGATGAAGGAAAACTGGTTTTCCGTCCCGGAGGGCACGGAGCCCTTCTTAAAAATCTGAACGCAATTGACGGAGACATTATATTTCTGAAAAATATTGATAATGTTGCGCCAGACAGGTTAAAGCCTGCAACGGTCCTCCATAAAAAGATCCTGGCGGGTTACCTGGTACAACTTCAAGAGGAAATATTTGCGAATTTACGCCTCCTTACAGAAGAGCAAGCGGATGATAAAATACTTTCCGGGATAGCTCGTTTCTGCAATGAGAAACTTTTCATAGATCTGCCCGTGGCGTTCGAAGATTTCCCTCCCCCGCAAAAGATTGACATCATGATTGACAAGCTCAACAGGCCACTTCGAGTATGCGGCATGGTTAAAAACGAAGGAGAACCGGGTGGCGGACCTTTCTGGATAGATGAAAATGGAACACAATCACTTCAAATTATAGAACAGGCACAGATCGATTTTAAATCAGATAAACAAAAACGAATATGGAACTCATCCACCCATTTTAATCCGGTCGATCTGGTCTGTGGCGTAAAAGACTACAGAGGTCAGAAATTTGATCTTGAAAAATATGTCGATAAAAATGCCTATCTTATTCCAGATAAATCTCTTGAGGGAAGAAATCTCAAGGCACTGGAACTTCCAGGTTTATGGAACGGGGCCATGGCCAGGTGGAATACTGTCTTTGTGGAAGTTCCCATTATAACTTTTAATCCCGTCAA
>CAZKGS010000139.1:0-6625 GCA_964552105.1 uncultured Syntrophaceae bacterium | reverse complement strand
TAAAAGTTTGCCTTCGCCATTCCTCCGTGAAATCGAGAACTATTTCACGAGACCTTTGCATAGGAGCTGTCTTTAAATGTCGTCAATCTTTAACTAGTTAAGAAAAGAGATTGATTCGTTGCAGTCATATAAAGCCTTCATGCTGTAAATAACGATGAAGGGTTAGAGTTTTACAAAGAAATGGTGGATTTTTGAATATCACTTTGATTAATATACAAGACTAAGCTTAATGGGATCAAGCATTAATTTGAGATCTTTGCATAATCGCCTCTCTGCCTATCTTTTATTAACGAAGCTTGATTGTCCTTCTTTTTTTCTTGATCAATCCATAAATTGTTAGTATATGCTCTCTGTTATAATTCTTTTTTATTATTGCACATATCCTCAATCTATATTTATGGGATTTATCATTATAGAATAATTTTTTCTTTACAAAAAAAACATCATTGTATATATGGGGGCATCGAATAAAAAGGTGGGAAAAGTAACATATGAAACTTGATCAACTTGAATACTTTAGAAATCTTCTGACCCAGAGAATTGACCAGCTTTTAAATGATGCAGAGAAAACTGTGTCAGAGATGACAGATGAACATTCCAATCTTCCCGATATCACTGATAGGGCATCCCTTGAATCAGACAGGAATTTCGAGCTGAGAATCAGAGACAGGGAAAGAAAATTGATACCAAAGTTGAGAGAAGCTATAAATCGTATCGATGAGGGCACGTTCGGCATATGTGAATTATGCGGAGGGAAGATATCGGACAAAAGATTAATGGCAAGACCGGTAACCACCCTCTGTATAAACTGCAAAAAGAAACAAGAACAACTTGAGAAACAAAGAGGGGAGTAGAATCCCTTTTTATATGAACACCGGATAATTTTCTCCATATTATCAACGTCTAACATCTTCTTGCCAATAATATCGTCATTTCACAATGCTCATATAGATGGGTGTCCTTGCAAATCTCACCTTTCACAATGTTTCTCATGATTACAGGTTACCTGTAATAAACTCCCTTTTGCCAACACAAAAACGAACAGAAAATTTATCACGAAAGCTCGAAACTACGAGAACATGAAATTCACAACCGGATTTTTTTAATCCCATTTCCCTTGAAAAGGATGTGACGTTTTGCTATCTTGTTTCAGATCTGCAATATGGGAAAGGCTAAAATATCGGGCTCAAAGATGAAAAAGACATTATTGATCATAGTTATTATGGCACTGTTCCTGGGCATCGCTTATCAGGGAGCGGCATACATACCAAAGGCTGAGCAGATCTTACAGAACATTGTAAAACTTAACCGACACCTTAATTCATTACAAACCCGGTTAAAAACCACAATATTTGACGATCAATACGACGGGGGAAGGATAGAAGTATCCGAACAAGTCTACATGAAAAAGGGTGGCTCCTTCAGATCTGAAAGAAACTTTCCGTACGGGGAAAATATTATTATTCAAAATGGAAGAGAAGCTATTGCCACTGTCAGACATGAAGGAGACATTGAAAAAAGAAGGATAGAAACGGTATTTCCAATCGTATACTTTCAGGAATCTGTGGAAGACCTTCTGGATGACCTCAATTTCCTGGGAGTGGACACAAATGTCGTAACTTTTGATAGAATAGACAAGA
Source organism: uncultured Syntrophaceae bacterium (assembly GCA_964552105.1). Lineage (GTDB taxonomy): Bacteria > Desulfobacterota > Syntrophia > Syntrophales > UBA6807 > CAZGAK01. The sequence continues at coordinate 4,985 of CAZKGS010000139.1, read as the reverse complement.
CGGTGACTTTTGTTATTGGAAACAAGGATGAAGGAATGCCTGGCAGTCAGCTATGGATAGATAAAAAAAACGGGGCCCCTTTGAGATTTGTCGGTACCAGCACATCAGGTGGAAAGCGAATCATACTCAGAGCTGAATATATGGATTACACCCGCGTCGAGAAGCGTTTCTGGCTCCCGACAAGGATTGAATATTACAGGAATAATGAACTATGGACGGTTTGCATAGTAGAAGAGATCACTGTCAATAAAAAAATGTCTCAAAACCTCTTCAGGATATCAAGAAGAATAAATCCCTTTCCCCCTCTCATCGCCTTTCTGAATGTGAAAGAATATTTAACATGTTCGTCAGAGTAGCTATAAACATACCATCGGATAGAACCTTTTTATACTCTGTTCCCGGAGGACTCGCGAAAGATGTCCTTATCGGCAAACGGGTCCTTGTACCTTTCGGTAAAAGAAGAATAACAGGTTACATTCTGGAACTGGCAGACTCTACAGACAGGGATGAAACCAAAGACATCATCGAAATACTGGATCATGACCCCCTCTTCAGCAAAGACGATCTTACATTTTATCGATGGATGTCAGACTATTACATGCACTATTTGGGAAAATCACTTAAATCTATCCTTCCGGGCGGCATTGACGTGGAGAGTAATTTATGGCTTTTTCTTTCACCGGAAGAGAAAGAACAGGATGAAAAAAAACTGTCTCGAATTCAGCAGAAAATTATTCATGTCCTTCGCAGTTACCCCGCAGGTCTTTCAATAAAGAAATTAAAAAAAGAAATCAGGAAAAACCAGTTACATGAAGACATAAAAACCCTTCAGGAATTAAAGCTCATCACCGTGGAGGACAGACTGAAAAAACCGGACGTCACAACTAAAACAGAAAAGATCATCAATCTGACAAACAAATCCGCCTCTGATTCCAGGCTGACGGAAAAACAGAAAAAGATAGTTGATTTTCTCGGCCGGCAGGGTGAAACCCCTCTTCCCGCCCTTTCCAGGGAATTCAGGAATGTCTCATCCACAATTCATAGTCTGGAAAAAAAAGGTCTCGTTAGCTCATTTTTAAGGGAAGTATACAGAAACCCGAGGGAAGATCTTCAAATCGGCACAAAAAACGAAGTCAAAACCCTTACGGATGAACAAAACGCCGCTTTTCATGAAATTGCGGGGGGGATATCTTCCGGCCGGTATTCACCCTACCTTCTCCACGGAGTCACGGGAAGCGGTAAAACGGAAGTATATTTCAATGCCATTGAGGAAATTCTGAAGTTAAATGGGAGTGTTATTTTTCTCGTACCTGAAATCGGCCTGACACCACAGCTGCTGAGCAGGGTTAAAGAAAGATTCAATGACGACGAAGTCGCCATACTTCACAGTGGAATCTCGCAAAGTGAAAAATACGACGAGTGGAGGAGAATCCAAAGAGGTGAAGCAAGAATTGTTATTGGTGTAAGATCGGCCATATTCGCGCCGGTCAGAAATTTGCGACTCATCGTTGTTGATGAAGAACATGACGCATCCTACAAACAGGATGACCGCATGACTTACAATGCCCGCAATCTGGCAGTTGTAAGGGCAAAATTGAACTCTGCAGCGGTTGTCCTGGGCTCAGCAACACCGGAAATCCAAACCTGCTACAATGCCAGTGAAAGAGATTTCAGATACCTTCCCTTAACAAAGAGAATAGAGGGCAAGCCGCTCCCAAAGGTTGAAGTTATCGATATGAAAGAAGAAAGGGATGGCAGGGGAAATGTTCCGATTCTATCCCGATCTTTGAAAGACACTATCCAGGATACACTGCAAATGGGGAAACAAACCCTCCTTTTTCTGAACAGACGCGGGTTTACAACCTTTTTATACTGTCTCGACTGTGGCCACATATTTAAGTGTCTGAATTGCTCTGTATCAATGACCCATCATATAAAAGATAACATGTTGCGATGCCATTATTGCAATTACGCTATAAAGGCTCCTCCCCTCTGTCCCGCGTGTCGCGGGTTCAGAATCAACAGTTATGGGGTCGGCACGGAAAAAGTGGAAGAAGAGATCAAGATTCTTTTTCCCCAGGCCAGGGTAAAACGCATGGATAGCGACACCACACAAAAAAGAGGATCATACGCAATAATACTGAAAGCCCTTGACAGGGGAGATATCGATATACTCATCGGCACACAGATGATTACCAAAGGACATGATTATCCAAATGTAACCCTTGTCGGCGTATTATCTGCGGATACGTCACTGAATATCCCTGATTTCAGGGCGGCTGAAAAAACCTTTCAGCTCCTCACACAGGTTTCCGGCAGGGGAGGCAGAGGAGATACCCCCGGCAGGGTAATCGTACAGACCTTTAACCCGGAACACTATGCCATAAAGCGTGCCCGTGAACATGATTTTCTCGGCTTTTACTCAGATGAAATGTCTCTGAGACGAGAGCACCGGTATCCTCCTTTTTCCCGCATGGTAAATTTTCGAATATCAAGCTTACAGAAGGACCACGCAATAAAATGCGCCAGAGAACTGGATTCCATTGCCAGAAAACTTTCCCGTAATGAGAACATAGAAAAGAATGTAAAAATCATGGGCCCGGCAGAGGCCCCCATTGCCAGAATCAAGGGGAGACACAGGTGGCATATGCTCCTGATGTGTGAAAACATAAAGACCCTCCATCAATTGACAAGAAACATACTGTCAAAAACCGGACATACAGGCTCAACAATTAAAGTGGATGTTGACCCGATAAACTTTATGTAGGGTATAAACAGCATGGCATCGTGTAAATTCTCAAATCGGAAAAGGAAAAAAGGAAAGATCTTGAAACTGCTCATCAGGAACTCCAGGAGGCTTATCTCGACACCATTAACAGGCTTGCATTAGCAGCTGAATACAAAGATGAAGACACAGGCAATCATATCGTAAGCATGGCTCGCTACAGCGCCTTAATTGCTGAAAAGCTTGGCCTGCCTGCCAGGGATGTTCAAAATATCCTCTACGCAGCTCCAATGCATGATGTGGGTAAAATCGGGATTCCGGACAGTATTTTACTGAAACCGGGCAAATTGACAGCCGAAGAATTCGAAATCATGAAAAGCCACACCACCATAGGGGCAAAAATTCTGGCGAATTCTGAAGCAGAAATATTAAAAATTGCAGCGCAGATAGCGCTTTCCCATCATGAGAAATGGAACGGCAAGGGCTATCCGCAGGGCCTTTCCGGGGATGAAATTCCTCTGTTCGGCAGGATTGCTGGCCTGGCGGATGTTTTTGACGCCCTCACATCCAGACGCCCCTACAAGGACCCTTTTCCTGCAGAAGTTGCCTTTGAAATCATCAGGGAAGAACGTGGGAAACACTTTGACCCTGACCTGGTAGATGTTTTTCTCGAAAATATAGATGAAGTTTTACAAATCAAAGCAGAAGTGAATTCGTCCAGTTAATGCCTGCTATAGCTGACAGGATACGGGAAGACACAAAAGAGGAAGAGAGAAAGAAATATATCTCAAATATAAACAAGCAGTCAATAATTCTGGCTGAAATAATTAATGACCTTCTCGACGTCTCCCGCATCGAATCGGAAAAGGGCTTTACGCCGGACAAAGTTCCCTCTGACATGTCTCACATCATCAGAGAAGTGACATCCTCCTTCCAGTTCCAGACCGACAAGCATACCTTTGACATTATTCTGCCGGAAGAACCTGTGGTGCTCATGGTGGACAGGAAAAAGATGGAACAGGTGCGGGGAAACATCCTCAGCAATGCCGTCAAGTATTCCCCTGAAGGGGGTTTGATCCAAGTAAGGGGTGAGATCAAAGAAGATAATTACCATGTTTCCATCAAGGATGAGGGCATTGGGATGACCCCTGATCAGGCGGAAAGTGGGAAAGAGGCTACTACTGTTGCGAAGACTGAAAAACCTGACCTGATAATCATGGACGTTATGATGCCAGGGGAAATAGACGGGCTTGAAGCCACCCGGATCCTTAAAAATGACCCTGAAACCAGGGGATGCACCATAATCATGCTGACTGCTAAAGGCATGGCGGATGACAGGAAAATAGGTTTTGCTGCCGGTGCGGATGATTATTTTGTCAAACCCTTCAGTCCTCTGAAACTGATAAACAAGGTTGAAGGTGTTCTCGGATAGTTAAACCTGACGGCTTCGTAAAAAGCTCCACTATGCCGCCATCATTTACAGAGAGTTAATATCTCCTCTATGACTTCTTTCGTATAGTCCTTAAGACCCCAGACCCGGGCAAGCGCATAAGCATTTTCTGTAATCTTTCCGATATCCCCCTCAGGTATATTCCCCTCTTTAAGAGAGGTAGGGCTCCCGATGGAAGCAAACCACGACTTCAGGGAATCTATACCTCTAATTCCCTCACGCAATTCATCTGTCTCTTTAAGTTTAAAAATCTCTCTGGCGAAGCGGGCGAATTTCAACGGATCTTTTTCAACGGCATATCTCATCCATCCGGGAAGCACAATCGAAAGCCCGGCGCCGTGCGCGATATCATAAAGCGCACTCAGCGAATGTTCAATCATATGAGCTGGAAGGCTTATCATGCCCATCCCTGCTGTTGTAAGACCGTTAAATGCCAGCGTGGCAGACCACATCATGTTGGCCCTTGCATCGTAGTCAGCCGGATCTTTCAGAATAGCCTCCGCGCTTTCCATTATGGTTATTATGAGACTTTCTACGAGCCTGTCCTGCAGCGTGCTCTTCGGTTCATTATTATTGAAGTACCCTTCAAGCATATGTGTAATCGCGTCCACGGCGCTGTAGGCGCTGTATTCCCGACTCAATGTGAAAAGTGCAGTAGGATCCAGAATGGATGTCCTGGGTTGTATAAACATAGATCGGATACTGAATTTCTGAGCCCCTTCTTCCCTGGTGATGACCGCCGCCGGATTCATCTCAGAAGCGCTGGCAGAAACAGTGACCACCGTTAAGATGGGAAGTGCATCGCTGATG
>CAZKGS010000138.1:0-6626 GCA_964552105.1 uncultured Syntrophaceae bacterium | reverse complement strand
TTGTTTTTACTGGAGATCTGCTGCCGTCAACTGCACATATCCCCTTACCTTACATCATGAGTTATGATGTCAGGCCGCTTGTATCATTGGAGGAGAAGGAAAATTTTCTAAATGAAGCGGTTGAAAAAAACTATATTCTATTCTTCTCGCATGATCTAATCAACGAATGCTGTACCGTTCATAAAACCGGGAAAGATATTACCGTGAAGGAGATATTTCTGTTAAAAGATCGTTTTGACGAATTAAAGTACATTTCTTGATTTTACGATATCTTGTAAGAACTTGAAAATCTAAACAAAAAAGGTCGTAAGAACCAACAAAGTTCTTGCAGTGTTGGTCATTTCTTTCTGAAAGTCTTCCCCCATCTGATTTTCCCTTTAACAGTAGATTTATTGTGTAAAGCATGATAATTAAAGAAGATATGATGGATAAGCAATTTTTAGGTAAAATAGAGGAAATGTTTCCACTGCCTGACAAATCAGGGAAAAGAGAGAATGTGGGCGAGCAGGGTCAGAATGACCTCAAGGCGGTTACGCTATCGATTATGGATTCGATTCCTCATGCAGTCTTTGGATTGAAAGATCGCCGGATTATCTTTGCTAACCATGCGGTGGAGTCGGTCTTTGGCTGGAAAACTGAGGAATTAATTGGCAAAAGCATACGTGTGTTATACCGAAGCGACGAAGAGTATGAAGAAATTGCCGGATACGCACATCAGGCGCTTGAGAAACAGCGTACATACATTAGAGAATTTCATTACCGGCATAAGGATGGCAGGGATATTGTTTGCCTGGTAAGTTCCTCACGAGTAGGTAAAATCCTGAAGGATGGAATGATTGTAGTAACATACTCGGATATTACCGAACAGAAGCGGGCCGAGGAATCGTTACGACTGGTTGATGTCTATAACAGAACCCTTCTTGAAACATGTCTGGATCCGCTTGTTGTCATTGATACGGCCGGAAAAATAAGTGACGTGAATGCTGCAACCGAGAAGGTCACCGGATATTTACGGGAAGAATTGATCGGGACGTACTTTTCGAATTATTTTACGGACCCTGAGAGCGCCAGAGCAGGGTACTGGAAAGTATTCAAGGAAAGAACAATTTATAACTATCCCCTGGAGATACGTCACCGGGATGGCCGTGTAACTCCGGTTCTGTATAACGCATCTGTGTATAGAGACGAGTGTGACAATGTTGTCAGTATATTTGCAGTGGCGCGTGACATTACGGAGCGCAAGCACATGATGGAACCGACTTATGATAACGGCGACGAGATTATAAGTACAGCGGGGCTTACCCGAAAGATTACAACGTGTGAGTGGGCAGAGGAGGAACTGAAGAAGCGGGAACGGGAAATGGAAGCTAAATCCCGTGATCTCGAAGAGGCTAATATTGCTCTGAAAGTTTTCCTTAGACAAAGGGAGGAAGACAAATCGGATCTCGAGGAGAAAGTATTATCAAATGTTAAGGAACTTATAGAACCACATGTTGAGAAGTTGAAAAAAACACGGTTAACTGTTGAACAGATTGCCTGCGTGAGTAGTATTGAAACCCATCTGAAGGATATTATTGCTCCTTTCTTACGGAATTTAACCTCGAAATATTTATGCCTCACGCCTCGCGAAATTCAGATCGCCAACCTCATAAAAGAAGGTAAAACCAGCAAAGAGATCGCGCAACTATTACATTTATCGCAGGGGGCAATAGATTTTCATAGAAATAACGTCAGGAATAAACTCGGCCTGAAGAAGAAGAAAACCAACCTCAGATCATACCTGTTGTCCTTGTCATAGTATAAGGTATTGACTGATATAAACCTTATAATAATCAGGTATTGCATTACTTAGTAACTTATCCTATTAAGATGTGTGCATAAGGGGGGATTTTCAAAATGTATCCCTGAAAAACAAAAATTACGGAAGGAGGGGACAGGTTTTAAAGACGAAAAGGCTAAGTGTTAAGTAGTTTGATTTTCTGTTAAAATCGTGCTGGAAGGAGGGTAAAGTATGGATTTAGAAAAGAGATATGCTGAAGTAGGTGTGCCGTTAGGGGAAAAGGCGGATGAAGACAAGTTGCCCTATATTCATGAGGTCGAAGGGCAGGTTCCCTATACGTCAAAACATCGTGCACCAGGTCCTGAAGTAACAGATCCTAAACAGGGATTACATTCTTCTATCTACAAAATTTCTGAGGTGCAGTATAAGGAAAGACCTATGACTTGGTGGGGACCCACTCCCGACGAAGCCAGGGCTTTGAAGACAAAGGAAAACAAGTTTCTCTATGATAAGACAACAACTCTAAGTGATGCGGTAAAGAGGTTCATCAGACCGGGGATAAACCTTGGAGTTTGTGGGTTTGTTAACACAAGAAACCCCTTCGCCATTTGCTGGCAAATAGTAAAGGAGGCCCTTTGCAACAAAACTATCCAGGCAACGGATCTGACTCTATCCTATCAATCTCAATCTCTTGATGTTGAATGGCTTTTAGGAGCACAGATGCTGGACAGCAGCAGGATAGAGGTGAAAAGGGTAGAACTGGCCTGGCAGGCCTTTGAAGTCATCGGATCAGGTCCCATCTGGACCCACATGGTTCAAAATGGAATGATCGAGGTTGATGACTATACCAATTACGGTATGTCGGCACGATTCAAGTGCGGAGCCATGGGCATACCTTTCATACCGGTGAGAGACCATGGCGGCTCAGACATGGAGGTAGTCAACAGGGGCGTTATGCTGAAGTGCCCATTCACGGGAAGGAATGTATATGTGCTTCCAGCCTGCCATCCCGATGTTGCCATAGGACACGTTACAGCGTCAGATATGTACGGTAATTGCAGGATTTTCGGATTCTTGAACACCTGTCCGGAGATTATCGGGGCAGCCACAGCGGCCATCGTGACCTGTGAGAATTTGATCTCTACCGATGAAATTCGAAAATACCCGAATCTTACCGAGATTCCATTTCCAGCCGTTTCCACAGTAACCCAGCAGACATTTGGAGGATATCCCGGCGCTGTATGGGGCAACTACTGGTTTGACATGGACCATTTCCGCGAGTGGAGAGAAGTCGGCCTGGAATTGAGATTGAAAGGGAACATTGATCCTCTTAAGAAATATTACGATGAGAACTTCTACAGTTGCGACACCTTTGATGATTTCCTGGCCAAAAAAGGGTATAAGAAGCTTGCGGAACTGAAAAGATTAGACATGGGTCAGGCAGTGATAATCTAAGAACACTTATAAGGAGGTGTTGAAACATGGCTGATAAGAAAGTAAAGATGGGTCCTTTTGAGCAAATTTGCTACGCCGGTGCGAGAGCGTTGGAGGATAAAACTATTACCTTTGCGGGAACGGGACTGCCTATGTTGTCGTGTCTTTTCGCTCAGCGCACCTGGGCGCCAGACATGAATATAATATTTGAAGCAGGTTCATTGGGTGTGCAGTTGTGGATGGGCCTGCCCCTTTCCGTGGGAGACACCAGGGCATCCACTCGAGCTTGTATTATAAAAGGTTTATGTTTTGCCTTTGAAAGCCAGCAAAGGGGGTATTCCGATTTCGCCTTTATCGGCGGCGCCGAGATAGACAAATACGGTAACATAAACTCAACCTGCTTTGGTGAATATGAAAAGCCTAAAGTCAGATTTCCCGGGAGCGGTGGCGCCGCGGCTATGGCGTCAAACAGCGACAGGATAATTGCCATAATGGCGCTGGAAAAACGAAGGTTCAGGGACAAGGTCTATTTCATTACCAGCCTCGGCTTCGGTGATGGTTCACCCGATTACAGGTGGACAGCGGGCGTACATGGTAGGGGACCATACAGAGTGGTAACTGATGTGGCAACGTTTGGATACGATGTCGGTAATACAAACAGAATGATGCTTCTGGAATATCATCCAGACCTGTCGGTAGAGGCCATTCAGGAGAGGTGCGAGCTGGAGCTGCTTATTTCTCCGGACGTAAAACCCACGCCGTTACCCACACAAGACGACCTACACCTTATGGTTACTGAGGTTGATCCGGAAAGGTATTTCCTGGGTAAGACGGTAGAATAAAAGTAAGTACTTTATATTGACTGTGATTTTTAGTGGCACGCCGTTTGGCGTGCCACTATTTTTTTGGGAGGCAAAATATTTAAGATGGCGCTCTTTCTCTAAGCTTCTCCATGACTCCGGCCATTGTTTCACCAACATTCTCCTGAATGACGACAACCGCATCCTTATCAAACATGGTGGGTGTTACGCCGACAATAGCCAGTGTTGCCCCACCGGTTTTTGCATATCCTATCAAGTAAGCCGGGGGGTAGGTAGCCAGAGAAGAACCCAGGCTGATGAAAAGGTCACAGTTTTGCGATTGGTCTATAGCCGTCCTTACTGTTTCCTCGGGTAGTTCATCGGGGAAGAAAATGGCATCCGGTTTCAGCAGGCCGGAACAATCGGGGCAATCAGGTACTTCGATTCCGTTTTTCACTTTTTGTAATATTTCTTTCATGGGGGTGCGTTTACCGCAACTCAGGCATTTTGCCCGGTTCAGGTTACCATAAAGCTCGATTATCTTACTTTCAGAAACACCTGCTTTTTGGAGGAGGTTATCTATATTTTCCGTGATGACGCAATCCAGCTTTCCCAACTTCTCCATTTCCGCAAGGGTATAATGAGTCCGGTTCGGCACCGCTTCAATTATGTGTTCCTTTTCGCTCAACAATTTCCATTGCTTCTCACGGGATTCGGGATTAACAAGGAAGTTTTGACCGCTGAGATCGTAAAGATCGTGCTCGCTCCATATCGTACGGAGGTTTATACCCGATTCCAGGCTCACCCCGGCGCCGGTGAAGACTACAATCCTCTCAGACCCCATAATCAGCTTGAATAATAAACCTATCTCCATGTTTTTGTTATCCTCTCATATGAATTAGTATTGATGGACTCGTAAAAAGTCATAAACTGCACCATTTGTCATGCTGAACTTGTTTCAGCATCTAATTATTTCAGCAAGTTAGAGACCCTGAAATAAATTCAGGGTGACAAAAAAACTTTTTACGAGACCATCAGTATTGATATGGTGCAAATTATCAAGTTTATCGGGTAGTGTAAAGTCCTTTATCTAAATTCTATCGACAATTTCGCATAACATTGTTGACATAGAAGGATAATCGCCGTATACTTTTTTCACTCAAAGAGAATTTTTATCGAACAACCAAACAAAGTAGGAGCATTAATATAATGAAAAATCCTTTTGAAGGTTATATTGAGGAATTAGAAGTTGATGAGTTCCCAATCTGCATTTTCTGCGGTAAGGAAGCCCGGTTTAATGCCAGAACCCAGGCCGACCTCTGGTGTTATCTCTGTGAAGATTGCTTTATAAAGTATGGACGCGGATTAGATCCAGTAGATGGACAAAAATTGGTTATAAAACCAAAGGGGGGTAAGGATGCCGATTTATGAATTCTGGTGTAGTTCTTGCCAGCAAAAAATTGACATATATCAACAGGGTTTTTCTAATATTCCCCATTCCTGTCCAAACTGCGGGAATAATAAACTTGAGCGAATTTTTTCTCCCTTTTCCATACGTAAAACGAACAGACAGGTTTACGAAGAAATACGGGATGATAAGCAATTTGAACGAGCGGTAAAAGGTAACGATCCTAAAGCTATAGCTGAATTTGTTGAGCGAACAGGCGGGGGCAGTGAGATTCCCGATGAGTGTAAAGAAACAATAGGAAAACTGGCCAAGGGGGAGTGGCCTATGAAAGGTAACAAACCTTCGGAAAGTGAATAACAGCTTCCCGAAAATACAAAGCCCAACCTCGTAAGATTGGGCTTTCTGTTTTTCTGGCCCACTCGGATAAGCAATTTCAAGAACTATAAATGCTCATTCGTTCTCCAAACCAGAAAGGGGGAAATATCGAAACAATGTATTAAGGAAACATTGTATTTACAATGACATACAGCCCGTTTTATAAATTGAGCAAGATATTCACCACAAAAATCATATCTATTTTTGTTAAATATATAAACTCCTGATTTCATCGTTTTCCATTATTAATAAAATCTTTTAGAGCCTTCTGGAAAGTGAATGCTGCCAGAAGGGAACAGTGTTTGTGATTTTCCGGCACACATTCTAAATAATCAAGAACTGAACTTTGATTAATTTTGAAACAGTCACGAATCGTTTTTGCTTCTGCCATTGCGGTTGCTACGTTGCATGCTGCAATGGTGAACATACAACCATCAGTTGTAAATTTGGCAACTTCTATTTTTCCGTTTCTTCCACGAAGGAACATTTCAACAGTATCCCCTCACGTACCGGTTATTTTTGCATAACCGTCAGGATTATTCATTATACCGTAGTTTCCTATATTAAATCCGTCGTCGATTACTTTTTGCGAGTAAAGTTTCCTGGTCTCTTCATGAATCATTTTAAACATCTCTTCTGTAATCCTTTCCTTATCTTTCATTTCTTTCCTAATGATCACAAATATTTTCACCCAGTTTTAACGTACCGCTGAGGTAATTTTCGACGATGGTCTGAGGATTATCGGAAGGTGCACCTATCAGAACCCTTATCCCATTTTCTTCAAAGAGTCCCTGCGCTCGCTGACCCATACCGCCTGCGAGAATGAAGT
>CAZKGS010000137.1:0-6651 GCA_964552105.1 uncultured Syntrophaceae bacterium | reverse complement strand
CATTCTTACACTCCCCGCATCCTGTACAGTCATCAAGAATTTTATGAGCCATGCTAGTTAAAATAGTGTAAATAGTTGTAAATAGTGACAGCGACTATTTTTTATTTTCATGCACGTAAAGAAGTTCAATGGCTTAAGGTTAAATCGTTTGGGCATATACTCTGGAAGTCTGCTTCTCCACACTATGTGACACGCTAATTAATGGTGAAATGCATTGCCACTTTCTTGGTCAGATCTTTATACTTCAAATGCGCCACCATATAATAGGACCCTTTATCCTTTGTTGCCGACAGATGAACAGTCCTTGAGGTTTTCTTTCCATTGGGACAATCTATATTGGCCGGTTTGAAGGTATGGATCCTGTCTGTCCGGGAAGATGTAGGGTACGCCGGTTCTTTCAAATTGGAAGACTGGAATGTGTTTTTTGTTTTTAGTATCTCCAGATTAAACGTCACGGGAATCCGGTCCGACTGAACAGCCGGGTCCGTCACCGCATACTCAATGATCAGATCAAATCTGGTGCCGGGAATAATTTGCTCAGGTTTAGTATACATCTTATAGACAACGATAGAGGGCCGTGCTGAAACCCCTTTCGTCTGTCCGGAAGCCCTGTCTCCAGACGGAGACGCTGTTTGCGTGGGGACCGCCTCGGAACCGCTTCCTCCAGTCTGTGACTCCCTGAGAAAGGCTTGGTATTCCTTGAGAAACTCCGCCTTTCTATGTTCAGGGAACCATCCCATGTCATAGACCACATCCATGTAACCGTCTTTTTTAAAGGTTCTTTCCAGCAGCTTGTCCTTGGCAACTACGGAATAGGTCACCCTCCATCCGGGATTTAACATGCTTGTCCCCCGATATCTCCCTGGAGCAACCCTTTCAATGTCTTTTACCACAACCATGGGAAAACCCGGTAGCTCCCGCGTACCCCTGTCAATAAGGTGTATCCGACCCCGATCCATGAAGTAATTCTGACCATCATAGGGATTGCTCCATATGCCGTCGATTGGCAGGGGGGTTTTTGGCGGGACATTGACCACGTGCCTAGGGCTTTTTTTAAACTCCTTGTCTACCATTTGATAATAGCTCATAAACAAAGAACACCCGCTTACAAAACACAGGGTGACGAGCAAAACAGAAAGTCGTATGGCCTTCACAAACAGATTTTCATACATATCTAATTCTCCTAAATGACAAAAAAGTTCATCTGGGCCACTGCGCACAGTGTCTACTCAATGATAAACTGGGTGGTTTTATCTACCCGGTTCTTCTCGTATTGCAGGAAAACCTGAATGGAATAGGTCCCTTTGTCTTTAGAGGCTTTCATATTGACGGTTCTGGGCATTTTCATTCCATTTGGGCTATAGAGCTCAAAGGGGCCCGAGTCCGTGAGTACCTTGGTCCCTTGAAGTACTTTGAAATGATAAGAAGCGAGCAGCTTGGAATCTTTCACGGACGGATCCGTAATAGAGTACTCAAAGGAAAATTCAAACTGAGACCCGGCAGGTACCCTTTTTGGTTTAACCTCAATATGGTGAATGACCAGATCAGGACTGGTCGTCTGGTAAGGGGTGACAGAACCGTAGAGCGTGGGCTTTGATCCTGTGGCAGTCTGTATTTGCCGTGCTCTTTTTTCCCTCTCCTGTTCCTTCAAGGAACGCTGCAGGTTTGAACGGGCCACCTGCCACCCGGGATAGAGTTGAAGGGCTGTCTTGAAGTCTTCAATTGCCAGCCCATGTTCCCTCTTTACTTGCCTGCAGTTTCCTCGCAAATTATAGGCAAAGTAGTTCTTGGGGTTGATCCTGATGGCTTTGGTACACTCTTCAATACACTGGTTATACCGCCTATGACTAAATGCATCACCTGCCACATTGACCAATTGGATATCCTTTGGCGTGGAGAAACACCCTCCAAGAAAGAAGACCGCAACGAGCAATACAAGACTCACAAGGTGTACTTTACCCACCACCCACCCTGCATTCACTGGACTTTTTAAACGCATGTTCTTCTCCTCTCAATCACCTCATTCAATCATGAACGCCACCGCATCATAAACCTCACGGTCCTTGTACCTCAGGACAACCTCGATTCTATGGACCTCTTTTCTTTGAAGCCCCGCTCGCAGCTTCATGATATAGACGCTCCCTTTCATCATAGCAGGCGCCCCAAGTCTCGGGTCCGTAGACAACTTTGTGCTGACCAGGGGGCGTTTCGCCCCGTTTAATGACTTCCCATTCCCTCTGATATAGGATGACGTAATACTCCTTGGCAAAACCCCCTTTTTGGCCTACTTTCTTTCCGGCCATACAATCGTCTATTTCTCTCGCCCTGCGCTGTTTGCACGCTGTGCATTGCGGATCAAGACTTGTATCCATGAGGTCCAAACTCTTATAACAATCGGGACAGAGCTTCTTGAGGCAGTCGTCATAACTCATTGCGTTTCCGCTTGTACCTGGCGTTCCGCCTCCTGTACCTCCCTCGTCTCCTGACCCTTCGGTGGTCCACCGATAACCGCAACACTGAGCACTGAACAAATAGGCCCGCTGGATATTGGCGGTCCACGTCTTAGACTGCCCCTTCAGAGATTCGAATTTCCGAATGTAACCGTTGACGTTTGCGCACTTCTCTTGTAATGCCTTTCGATTTTGGGGACATTTGATAGCGCCACCGGGGACCTGCCCGGGCTGCCCCCAGCCATCCACGGGATTCCAGTTCGGCCCCACAGGCTCAAGCCTGTAAGACAGATCGGGCGTTTTTGGTTTTCGACTGGATTTGCGCTTGATATTTGAAGCAGCGATGTCTCCTGCGATCTTTGCCGTAGCTGTCAACCCTTCTCTGAGGAATTGGTTCGCCTCAGCCCGTTGCCTGGCAAGCGTTCTGTCCAGGTCATCCCTCATGTTATTCCACTCCGCGGCAAACCGCTCTCCTTCCGGTCGTGCTTTCTCGGTTTCTTCAATGGCCTTGTGGGCCTCCGAAGAGCCCGGCGATGCGAATTCGTCCCCGGGCTCCGGCTCCCTTTTTATAGGCGTCCCCACACCCCCTGTCTGGCCCAACATTTCAAACCCGTCGGAGCCGCCGCTGTTCTGTTCTCCATCTTCGTGACCCAGCATGCCAAAGCCGCCCCCCGAGGACACTTCTCTCGATCGACCGTCATCCTGGCCGATTTCTCCAAATCCTTCTGACAAACACCGTCCGTGAGAATCGCACCGCCATGACGGGCAATTTTGATCGACCCACAATCGTGCATCGGGCTCGCCAAGATACGGTCCGGCAAGGACTTTATTGTTTGAATAGCTGATCGTCTTTTTACCTATCTCAATATTTCCGGTGGGAAGGTAACAGGTGACATACCAGCCTCCCTGACTCGGCATTACCGCAACAGGAGATCTCGCACATCGCCCGCTGCTGTCGCACCGTCCCATGGGGCAGTTCTGTTCCTGCCAGAGTCGGGCTTCCGGCTCTCCACGAAAACCACCGGCCATGACTCGAAAGTTAAGTGACCCTGGTCTGTGTTTGGTAAATGTGATGGCACCTGTTTTTTTATTACACACAACGTGCCATTTTCCACCCCTGGCAGGTCCTTTTGCACACTCTCCACCGGTTGTACACCGGGCCCGGGGGCAGTTGTCCATGATCCATTTTTCCGCCGTCCTCGGTCCCGGGAATGGCCCTGCCATGGTATGATGCCGTATCGGATCGGGATACTTGCCGTATACAACGTCGCCGCTCTTCTTGTTACAGAGGACATACCACTTGTAATCACCCGGCCCCGGCTTGGGAACGTTGGCATTGACATCGTCGGCATCGCTGATGGCGGGGGACCAGAATGGATACTCCGTGTCCAGGCGAACAGTGGCTCGACAGTCCATAAAATGAACTACAAAGTGAATCCTTTTGTTGAATTTACTACTTACAGGTGCCGTATAGGAAGGACCGGGTTCCCAATAGGTTGCCGTATCCCTGGTTACATTCCTTTCTTTAAGATCCTCCATTACAGCAATAACATTGACAACAGACGGCAGATTAATTGTCTGACCCGGTTTAATCCGGACCCGACTGGGCTCGACTTTGAGTAACTTGCACCTGCCAGGTGCCTTCAAGTCGGCATCCTGAGATACAGAACCGTCATCATTATCTTCTATCCACAACCGTGCAGATCCAAGTGTCCCCAGCTTCACCCGGCCCTGCGGCGCTTGTAATGTTAGATTTACATATTCCCTCTTCTCAAGCTGATCATCATCGCGAAGATACACTGTAAATGTCTTAATACCCCCCTCGCCGTCATCCCATTTCAGGTTATCAGGAGCCGGATCAAAATCTTGCCATTCGATGGCACTGCCACTGGAGGTCTTGGCTTGCACCCATACAGAGCCATGAGCTCCTCCTTTACGAATGACTGATATGGACACCTTTCGTTCATTCTCTGAGGCAGAGTACTCCCCATGGGTAAACTCAATTACACCGGTTTTGGGCAGAGGACCCGGTGCCTTTCCTGTGGGGCTCCATGGTGTAAGCCTTAAAATCCTGTCGCATATGTCCTTATACTTATTATATATGACTTCTCCGTCTTTATATTCACGCGATTTCTCAATCCGGGTTAGTTGAACCAGTTGTTTCCCTAATAACTCTTCTAGAAAGGGAATTCGTTCATTTCCCAATTTCAGCCTCAGCTCATCAAAGAGCCGTCTTTTCAGGGCAGCTCGTTTCGATGCGTCTTTTCTGAGGAGATCGACATATTCTTCCATGCTTTTGCATGGTATGCCCTGCCACTTCGACGTAAAATACTTTTCATGTATCCACCGGGCCATTTTTTGATTAATTTCTTCCCTGTGAGCAGTGTAATACTCTCTCAACCAGGCATTTTGTATCTGAACTGAAACATCCGCGTTCGGATCCATGTCCGAAGGCATGAAAATACTTTCCATCCCTTTTTCCGCAATTACATTTATCAGTGCAGCTATCTGCGACCATCCCATGCCGGCACCGCCCCCTATTACCGCTATAAAACTCTTCATTGCTTCTATTGTTCCTGCGGTCAGGTTCAGGGCCAAATTGCCTTTGATCTTTATCGCCAGATTTTTTCGCTGTGTCCGTGCAACTTTAAGTTCGTCTTCCGTCCGTTCAATTTCCTTACTCATTCTTGCTACCGTGTCCGTAAGATTGGACGGCATTAGCCTGTTCCTCATGGTCTTGCATATGCGGCGAACCTTGGTGAGATCAGGTGGCGGGATTTGGTGCTTTGTCGAGTTGTCTGACAATTGCTTGTAGGTAAGGAAGAACGTACTGAGAGCCCATTTGAGACCTTGATCCCGGTCGGGATCATTATAGACCGATGCATTCTCCAACTTTGTTTCGATAACGCCTAATGATTGCTGTAACTGGGCAGCTGCTCGCTCGTGCGGATCGGTGGAATTGACACGGAAACGTGATTGAGAATCAGCCGACAAGGGCATTGCCAGCAGGAAAAAACCCAATAATAAAAAAACACACAACAGCTCAAGCCAGACAGTGCGTATACTTCCGAATTTAGTAGTATTCATGATTTTGAACCCTTGATATTCAATTATGGAAAATCGATTGGAGCCTGAAAGGGGTCAGTTCCCCGTTTGGCCTATCATCACGGAGCTCTTTATTATTTCATATCGCTTGTGCAGTTCCTGATTCTTTTGAAATAGTTTCCCAATTGTTTGCAGAACGCTGCTGACTGAACTGTAACCACTCAGGCAAAACATCGGCCAGATGATTTGACATGTTATCTCAATAAGTTGCTATTTATGAAGTTCCTGTTCCACCCTTTCAGCGAGGAACATTTTCATGAGGGATTGATAAGGAATATCTCTTTTATTCGCAATCAGCTTCAACTCCTCAATCATGATTTCAGGAAGTCTGATTGAAATTGTTTTAAGCGTTGGTTTGAGATTGGGCATGATAAATTCCTTTGCCTCAGACCAATTCACATAATCAGTAGAATCATGAGATGCCCAGAACTCCCTTTCCTCATCTTCATTCCTGAACTTAGGGATTCTTTTCTTTTTCATCTTTTTCATAAATCTTTCTCTCTTTCTTGTTCATATCTCTTGAAGATATCACACGAATAAGCTTTTTACGTATTGTAAGAGCAATAAATAATCCCCGGTCTTGATCTGTTTTTTCTAAAGCATAGTATCTGTCTTCTTCTTGCGAATGCTGAATATCCTTAACAATAATCAAAGGCCTATTAAAGAAAGCCTGTTCGCTTTCAACTGGCGAAACGTTATGTTTTTCCCAATTCTTTTGAACATTGTGTCTATCCCACTGAAATCCAATACATTCTTGCACTTTCTTATATATATCCATAGCAAAACCAGTATATGTTCAATATATACTTTTGTCAATTTGTTATTATTTGAGATAACACCGAGTTGACCGGTAGGTTCTCCGCGATAACGGCTGAGGATCAGCCGGTTATCGAGGAGGTTCTGAATCTGGGGTCTGAATCTTTATTATTGACAGTCATTATGATAAGTTGTTTAGTGTAAAGAATAAAGATTTGACCCCGCTAATAGATTCCCGATTATCTGTACTTTGAAAAATCGGGCTTCCTTTTTTCAAGGTATGCCTTCTTTCCTTCCGCAGCCTCCTCAGTTTGATAATATAAGGCCATGGCTTCGAAGG
>CAZKGS010000136.1:0-6651 GCA_964552105.1 uncultured Syntrophaceae bacterium | reverse complement strand
ACGCTCGTCGTCGGTGGAATTTATAAAACGAGTGCATCAGAAACAATGAGCGGTGTGCCCTGGCTTTCAAAAATACCGGTCCTGGGCTGGCTCTTCAAATACAAGACGACCTCTACAACGAAAAGGGAACTGCTAATTTTCGTTACACCAAGAATTGTTCCTGAATAGAAGAGGAGGAGGCAGGCTCTACGGATATATCGCCTTCACAGTGGTGTATATGCCGCCCCTTACGTTAAAGTTGCCGATAATCTCAACTTTCTTTGGGCGTACCTTCTCCGTAAAATCATCCAAAATCCGGTTTACTGCCTCTTCATGAAAGATCCCTTCGTTACGATACGAGTTTAAGTAAAACTTCAGTGACTTCAGCTCAACAAGGAGTTCATCCGGGACGTAATTGATAATAATTTCAGCAAAGTCAGGTTGAGAAGTCTTGGGACAAAGACAGGTGAATTCCGGGAACCTTATACGCACTTCATAGTCACGCTCTCTGTATCTGTTCTCTATGGTTTCCATAAATCCTCACTAATATGTAACAAAAAGGTGTATCAAGGAGGGCAATCCCCACCTTGATTAAGTACTGACTGAAAATCATGACCCCAATGGTTTTCAGGGGGTATATTCCCATAAAGGCTATACCGATAAACAGCACGGAATCAATTAATTGAGAAGTGATCGTGGAAAAGTTGTTCCTCATCCAGAGATGCTTTCCGGAAGTTTTCTGTTTCCACCAGTGAAAAGCCCACACGTCGTGGTTTTGAGAGATCAAATAGGCTATCATAGATGCCAGAACAATCCTCGGTGTTGATCCGAGAATTATACTGTATGCCTCCTGGTTTTTCCAGAATGGCGCCGGTGGAAGTATTTTACCGATAAAAAGTATCAGAACCATTATAATGGACATATAAAAACCCATCATGACCAGGTCCCGAGCGCTTTTCCTTCCTTCTACTTCAGAGACAACATCGGTAAAAAGAAAAGTCAAAGGATAAAGAACAACGGCTGCCGGCACGATAAGGCCGCCGGCAACAATGATCTTGGTGGCTATAATATTGGATAAAAGGATAGAAGAAATAAAGAAATATTTTATAAACTGAAGGTTTGACAAAAACACAGCAAATTTCCTTGAAATATTTATATTAATATCTTACATAGTTAATATGCATCCATTCACGCACAGCTTCATTATTTCGGGTCTAAAGCATATAACATTGAATATTAAAAACACAGGGGGATTAACATTCCGGCAGCCCATGTGTCAATCAGTTTGTTTGGTTTGTTCGATATGACTCATTCTATTAATCTTAAGGAACGACAGGATTTTCTCTCCGTGGAGGAGAGATATTTAAGTGAGGGGCTATACGACAAGGCTATTAAACTTGCAAAGGAAAGGTTGAGTCGTTTTCCCGGTGATGTAGATGCATGGCTTGTCATTACATCATGCCGGGTTAATATGGGAAAATTGACAGAGGCTTCGGAAATCCTGAAAGAGCTGGAAGAAGTTATCAGAGGCTGGTCTCGAATCTATCAATGCTTGGGAGATATTTATCATAAAAAGGGGCTGGCCGGTGAGGCAACACAATCATATCGAAAAGCGCTTAACCTTAACCCCGACTCGCAGAAAAAGGAAGCGATATCTGAAAAAAATTTATCCATAGAGAAGGATTCCCAATCTGCTAAGGTAACAACAGATGACGAAGGGAGTGATATTAAGCAGATTTCATCGGATTTTCACACCATTACCCTGGCCGAGCTCTATATTAAGCAAGGTCATCTGACAATAGCGCGGAATGTATTGAAAAAAATTATAAAAAGAGACCCCCAAAACACAAAAGTGCTGAAACGACTCGAGTATGTTGAAACCTTAATGGGCAAAGGGAAGGTAAACAAACAGGCTTTGATCGTTGAAGAACTGAACAGGTGGTTGAATAATCTTTAGGGCTTGCGAAAAGGAGTAGTAATAATGGATAAACCTGTCGTATTAAGGGAAAGAACCCTGCATATCAAATCAAAACTTGCTACCTTCCAGGTAGAAGGTATTCTTTTTTTTGATATGAAAAATATCCGATATCTCGTTGGTTTCACAGGAAGTGACGGTATTCTGTTTATCGGAGACAAAAATAATGTTTTACTGGTCGATGGCCGCTATGTTACGCAGGCAAAAAGAGAGGTCACAAATTGCGATATTTTTCAGTACACGGATAAAATAGAAGGTCTTGTTACGTTTATTTCAGATTGCGGCATAAAGACTGTTGGATTTGAATCACCGGCTATTACCTGTGATAAATATTTCGACCTTCGGGATCGACTGGAGGATGTAACTTTAGTTCCCCTGTCAACAGATATAAACTCCATCAGGGCCGTTAAGGATGGCGGAGAAGTTGAATATATCAGGAAAGCAGCCGATATAGCATCTCAGGCCCTTACGTTCATAATGGGAGAAATAAAACCGGGAGTAAGGGAGAGAGATATTGCCCTGAGCCTGGAATCGAAAATGAGAGATCTGGGGGGCGAGGCACCTTCTTTTGAAACTATTGTAGCTTCCGGTCATAACTCAGCCATGCCTCATGCAAAACCTGGCTTTCGTCAGATTGAGGACGGGGATTTTGTTGTAATAGATTATGGTGTCGTCTATAAAGGGTATCATTCCGATGAAACATGTACCATAGTTGTTGGTTCAGTTACGCTAAAGCAACAAGAGATATATAACATCGTCAAGGATGCTCATGATAGAGCGTTGGATGCCGTTAAGGACGGAGTTAGCTGCCGTGAGATTGACAGGATCGCCAGGGAATGGATAGAAAAAGCCGGTATGGGACAATACTTTTCTCATGGCACTGGTCATGGTGTAGGTCTTGACGTTCACGAAACTCCTACGATCTCCGCGAAGAGTAACGATTATCTTGAAACAGGAATGGTCATTACCGTCGAACCCGGTATATACATACCCGATTTGTGGGGAGTGCGAATAGAGGATATGGTTGTCGTTGGAAACAATGGATGTGAGATTTTGTCCAACGTGCCCAAGGAAATGATGGTCTTATAATTTAAAACAATGGGGGTCGTCAACTTATGCCTTTCCCGGATGATCTGCTTTACAGTCGTGAGCATACATGGGTAAGGGTTGATGGTGATCTGGCAACGATCGGAATTACGGATTATGCCCAGGAAGAGTTGGGAGAAATATTCTCTGTTGAAGTTCCTCTTATTGACACGTATGTAGAACATGATGAACCTTTCGGAACTATAGAATCTTCCAAGACTGTTGCTGAACTAATTTCCCCCGTAAGCGGTGATGTCATCATTGTCAATGAAGAACTGTCGGATGATGTGGGAATCGTCAACAGCGACCCTTACACTACCGGCTGGATGATTGTTGTTGCCATGAGTGACCTTGGCGAACTGGACAATCTTCTTGATCCAACGGAATACAGTGACTATATAGATGAGGAAGAAGGGAGTCGGTAAAATAAAGTGGAAGAGTGGAGATACATTTCCTTCAGCAAATACGATGCTTTTGAAAACATGGCTATTGATGAGGCCGTCCTGCGAGTAAATCAACAAAAGGAAATCTCTCCAACGCTTCGATTCTATGGATGGAAGAGTCCTTCAGTCTCTTTAGGTTATTTTCAGAATGTCAGGGATGAAGTAAATGTAGAATTCTGCCATGACATGGGCATACATATTGTACGACGGCCAACGGGAGGCAAGGCTGTTCTTCATGAAAAAGACCTCACCTATTCCGTCGTTGCACGGGAAAACAATTCTCTCTTTCCTCACGGTCTTCTCGGGACATACAGGGTCATCAGTGAATGTATTGCAGCGGGTCTGGCGAAACTGGGCATAAAAGCAGATTTGTTAAAGGAAGGCAGGTCAACGGGAGCACTGGAGTTAGAAGCATTATGTTTTTCCATACCTTCCCAATATGAGCTTCTTGTAAACGGGAAAAAGATATGTGGCAGCGCCCAGATGCGATCGAAAGGGGTATTTCTCCAACATGGATCCATTTTAATGGAGTTTGATCCAGCTCAGACTTACTCCGTAATCGCAAAATCTGATGTCGATATAACAAGGCAAAAGGAGAAACTGAAAAAACAGGTTACATCCGTTCATGAAACCGCTAACATCAAAACGGATTATACGAGTCTTTGCCAGATCCTGGCTTCGAGTTTTGAAGAGTTTCTGGGTATTCGCCTGGTCGAAGGTAAGCTGACCCCTGAGGAAGAAACAATTAAAGAACATTTATTACACCACAAGTATATGGACAGTCGATGGAATATGGAAGGAAAGGCAATTGAATGGATATTCAAAGAATAATAAAGGAAAAAATTTTTAAACAGGAGGCATATCCTATTGAGGAACGGCCCTGCAGAATAAAACTTGACGCGAATGAGAATCCTTTCACCATTTCACCTTCTCTGAAAAAAGAGATGTTCGAATATCTGAAGACGTTCTCACTAAACCGATATCCTGATCCCGGCTCACCTGAGCTGAGGGCCAGATTTGCGGATTATTACGGTGTCGATGACACTATGCTCCTTATAGGTAATGGATCCGATGAACTTATTCAAATACTGCTGACAGCATTTAATTCTTCACCTTCGGGTGGTGTCATAATTCCAATCCCCACGTTTGCCATGTACAGGATCAGCACCTTGAATGCGGGTCATAACGTTATAGAGATTCCCCTGAACGATCAATATGATCTCGAAACGGAGCAGATTCTCGATAACATGTCACAGAATAACCCTCATTTGATATTCCTGAGTTATCCGAATAATCCCACGGGCAATCTCTTTGATCGGGAGAAGATTGAAGAGATTTTAAGGAAATCAAACGGAATTGTCGTCATTGACGAAGCCTATTTTAATTTTTCAGGTAAAACCTTCCTGCCCGATATTAATAAATGGGAAAATCTTGTTATTTTGAGAACCCTTTCCAAGGTCGGTTTTGCAGCTATGAGAATCGGCATGCTTATAGGCCAACCGTCGCTTATTCACGAGTTGAACAAGGTAAGACTTCCCTACAATATTAATACCATCTCCCAGGCAGCAGGTCTTTTCTTCATTGAGCATGAGAACGAGTTTCGAAGAAAGATTCAGCAGATTATAAAAAGCAGAGAAGGTCTCTTTTCTGAAATGAATGATATAGAAAATATTCATCCCTATCCTTCAGACGCAAACTTTATTCTTTTTAGTTGTGCTACCGATAAAAATAGGTTATATGACTCACTCCTTGAACGGGGAATTCTGATAAAGAATTTTACATCTCCCGGTATTTTGAAAGATTGCATGCGGGTAACAGTAGGTAGTGACGAGGAAAACCGGGAGTTTTTAGGAGCATTAAGGGATATAAGCAGAGACCTTTGAAAAATGTTCAATTTCGTTCAAGTTCAAGGAAGGTGAAAATTTTAATCACAGGAATACATTGAGTATTTCGAGGATTAGAATTTGAGCCTGATGCCGAAATTGGGCGAAAGGGGGCGTTTTGCGAAGGTCTCAAGCAGTCGGCAAGGAGAGTGATATAATTTAGTGAAAAATGGGTAGAGCCGTCACATTGTACTGTGTGTTGGTCTGCCCTTTTTTTTGTATCAATCTTTTATATTGGCAGATTATCCCCTTGTGTAATATATGCGGCACCTTGTGATAAAATCTAAACAGAAAGGAAGGGATATTTTTTGGAGGTAAGAGTATTTGACAATGACGTAGAGAAAGCCTTGAAAATTCTCAAGAACAAGCTTTCAAAGAACGGTTTATTCAAGGAACTGAAGTTGCGGAGAGCCTATGAAAAGCCATCTGTAAAGAAAAAGAGAAAAGCATTAGAAGCGCGAAGAAGGCTGGCTAAGGCAAAAAGACGAAGGCGTTTTTAACATGGAAGAGAAGCAATACCTTGTAGATGCACTTTCCATCGATGAGTCATGGCGGATATTTCGAATCATGGCCGAATTTGTGGATGCCATTGAGGAGCTTTCTCAGATAAAACATGCCGTCAGTATATTCGGGTCAGCCAGAACAACACCTGAAGATGAATATTATCAGAAAGCCAAACAACTCGCCCGTCTCCTTGCACAAAACGGATTTGGTGTAATTACAGGAGGCGGTCCTGGAATTATGGAGGCGGCAAATAAAGGCGCGGCAGAAGGGGGCGGTAAATCGGTAGGGATGAATATTCACCTTCCCTTTGAACAGAAACCAAATCCCTACGCCAATGTAAGTATTGATTATAAATATTTCTTTATTCGTAAAGTCATGTTTGTCAAATATGCCATGGCCTACGTGATTCTTCCGGGCGGCTTCGGGACAATGGATGAACTCTTTGAAGCTCTCACGCTGATTCAGACAAAGAGGATAAGAAGCTTCCCCGTAATTCTTATGGGGAGCGATTACTGGGAAGGTCTCATGGGCTGGTTGAAAGAAACCATGCTCGGAGAAGGAAAGATGTCTCCGGAAGATGCCGATCTTGTTCAGATTATTGATGATCCCGAAAGCGTTGTAAGACACATACAGAAATACGTAATTCTTTAATCTATCTTATCTGTTACATTTCGATTTTTCCTGTTTCCATATTAACCTTTCTCTTGAGGAGCATAGGCACTAACCTAATGCGGCAAAGTCGTAAATCCAAAATTCGAATATCAAATAACAAATTTTCGAA
>CAZKGS010000135.1:0-6662 GCA_964552105.1 uncultured Syntrophaceae bacterium | reverse complement strand
TACTAACTCTCAAACATGTCCTTATTACCGGGGAGTCCGGGTTCATGGAGATGGGGACGGTTTTGAGCTTTTTTGTCTCCTGAAGATTGGGAATGAGGGGGTATGTATCATTTTGACCTTGTCAGTAGTTACTAGTGCAGTCTTCTTTACTCTTGCTATTCGGTAAATTAAGGGAACACTCCTTAACATACAGGTGAGTAAAAGATATCTTGATAGTTACTTAAGAAGAATTTCTTCTATAACCAAAATCTGAATATATCGTTTCAAATGAAAAGTCAAACGCTAAAAAGGAACAACTTCAACGCAAACTTGAACAGTTAATAAAAGATTGTTTTTCGCCAACAGATTCTTATTCCCTCTATAATCTTATTTATCTTACGTAGTGAGTCCCTTTTAAGAAGGATTGTTCAGTCACAGGTCACATATATTAGAATTTCATCACCTATTTTCTGGGACCATCCCGTAATTTCAAATTGAGAACAAATATCGTACATCTTCTTCTAAAATTTCTAACAGATCTCTTGCTTGATTGTTTATACGCAGGATCAATATCCATACAGGATAAAGATATATTTCCTGATAACGATAGAACAACCGGGAGATTCTAATAGCACAACAACAAAGAAAGAATCATGTACAATGCCACGTATCACCCACTTGAAAAGGACAATTTAAAGAATATCCTGGACAATGCAAGCGAAGAAGAGAAGAAGATTATCATGGAACAGGTCAACGCCGCGACTGCAGGAAAGGTGAGAAACTATCGTATCACGATTGTTCCCCCTGATGAAAGAGGAAGGGGAGGCACCTGGTACGATGTGCAGAATGGTATCGTCACCGGATCATGCCGGGAAGAATAATCTTTTTTTTTTGATAGTGATACTGAACGATTCGTAAAACTGGTCTATCATTACGTGGAGTAGTTGAATCTCTTGCTGCTGGTGAGCTAATCTGAAAAATGTGGATTATTTGTCCGAACAAAAAATTGACCATATAAGAACGTGAAATACCATCGAACACGCAAAGATTTTGTTGAAATCAGGTCATAAATTTTTCTTTTGATAGAATTGAACTGATATATCCAAAAACTGATACGAGCATCAAGAAAATATATGTATTACAAAATTACTTAGACGTGTAAATCAGTAAAATTCATATGTGAGATATACATAAAACCAAAATCAATGTGACATTTAAACTCAAAAAAACAAGAACTGAAAATACCATGCCAGTAAGCGTTATCAAAATACTAAAAACTATTACAGGATTAAACGCATGCTGATCATTAAGGTTATAATTTTTGAAAAGAGAAGAAAAATATAATTCTTTGAAAATATCCCCATAGATAACAATCATAATCAAATGGGAGATATTGGAAAATGTGAATCGGAGTGAGTTTTGATTATTCCCTCAACCGAATCTCAATTTCAAAAAAAGAAAGACAGATATCAGAAGAACATTCATCTCCTTTCTTCATAATAGAGCAATTATAGTACCCGTCATAATGTCTTCTTATAATCAAAGTGAAAAAGAGGGTATAGGAAGGCGTGCACGCTTATCGCACTACCCAGGATAAGGCAGACTTTCTAAAAAGTTTGCTATTATTATATTCTTACGGTTATACTCATTATATTCTACTGTTTCACAATTTCAGGAACTTTCCAGTTATTAGTTATGTTATCCATATCTGGCAGGTAAATCCGCATGATCAGGTGGAAATCATCGGTTCCGACCGGAAGCCAGTTGTTCTGATTAGCAGCATCCGGTGCCTCAGCCTGCAGAAGGATATCGAGCGTTCCATCAGAGTTATAGGTCACATTACTCCTGTCATTGATACAATACCGGTTTATGCTGTTTGGAATCAGGAATGAATCACTCCCATATGCCGTTATTGACCAGAATCCATCTTTTTTAACCGGAGGCAGCATCCCTTCATCAAAATGAAGCATATACTTGTTCTTTCCTGATACTTTCTGGTTCTCTGTGTCATAGGCTGTTTCAGGATAAATAGCAACGTATGTGGGATTGGCACCAAAAGCCACCTCAGCAATAATTGCACGGTATGGATAATCGGTTCCCCACTCTGCTATGGGATAAGGATAATATACCCAGTTACCCATTTTTTCTGTAAAACTAAGATAATACTGACTCAGGACAGGATTCATTGAATCCAGCATCTGGCTCCACTGTGCTGATGCATTCTCTCCAAGGATCGTTTCATCAAAGGTAAGTCCTGGACCAACATTGATGGACTGCATCTCAGCAACCATGGAGGCATCTTCCGGAGCAGGAGGATTTGTCACCATAAGACGGTTTGCAATAGAAAAATACTCGGCTGGTGACATACTGGCTACATGGTCACCAGGTCTGAAGTTATTTTCTTTGTTGTAACTCCCTTTTGGCGGAATATAGGTCTGGTCACTCAGATAATTCTCCACCGGAACAAGGATTAGCTCCTTTTGGATTGCTTCAATATTTGTCAGATCATCAGGTCCGTTGCACACGATCCTGACAATAATCCAGGCAATATTGGTTGGTATAGAGATCTGCTTCATTCCCTCAGGAATAACACCCTGATAATTTCTCCCGGTAATCAGGCAGATCTCTTCATCCTGTGAATTTTCTGCTTCACCACCGGAACCCAGAACATCGACGGTATTACTGTATGCATCCATTACCTGGGCTGAACAAAACCGGTCGGTTTCAGGTTTGACAAAGACCAGGGCATTAGTATTCAGATCCAGATAAGCCTGTGAATAGAGCGTATCCACGTTCGGGGACACCACATTTTTCCAATCCGCATCTTTCAATTGGTCATCATGCTGAAACTGGTTAACCGGTGCCTGTTCGTTTGTCGGTTCCACGGTATTGGTATGCTCAGCCATCGTGGCATCCATCAGAACAAGCGGGTAACTGTAGATATACGCATTGTGTACCGTATCCCAGATCTGTATGGCATTATCGTTACTACCGATCTCACGTACCTGTTCTTTATGGATTTCAGGAGCTGTCCAGTAACTATCGATTTTCTCTAAATCAGGTCCATAAATCCGTAGATTGATTCGGAAATCTCCTGTTCCCACCGGGAGCCAGTTATTTAGCATATTATCATCAGGCTTTTTTTCCTGCAGAAGGATATCGAGCGTTCCATCAGAGTTATAGGTCACATTACTCCTGTCATTGATACAATACCGGTTAATCTCATTAGGAATCAGGAAATTATCACTTCCATATACTGTAAATGACCAGAATCCATCCTGAATGACCGGAGGCAGCATCCCCTTGTCTATGTGAAGGCGATACTGGTTGGCTCCGGAGAGTTGTTGGTCTTCTGAATCAGTATTTGCCTCTGGGTAAAGGGCAACATATGTGGGATTTGCACCAAGCCCTTTGATGGCAATCAGACCACGGTACGCATAAGCGGTTCCCCAGTCTCCGATTGGGTCGCCGTAATACTCCCAATCACCAAGTGAGCCCATATACTTAGATGTTTGTTTGGTCAGCGCTGGCTCGAGGTTTTTAAGCATGGTATTCCACTGCTCTGATCCATCTGTTCCAAGTATATTTTCATCAAAGGTGAGTCCGGGACCGACATTGATTGATTGTATCTCTTTCATTATTGCAGTATCAGCCATAGATGGGGGATTTGTCACCATGAGAAGATTTGCAGTGTTGAAGAACTCTTCTGGTGACATATTGAATACATAATCAACAGGGTCGTAGTTATACTCATCACTGTAATTTCCATTTTTCGGGACATAGGTATTATTATTGAGATAATCTTCCAGCGGAATAAGGAGCATCTGCTTTTCGATTGCCTCAACATTTGGCAGATCTTCTGAACTGTTAATCACTGTTCTGATAATTATCCAGGCCATATCAGTCGGTATGGAAATGTGTTTCATTCCATCCGGAATATCACCCTGATAATCTCTCCCGGTAATTAAGCAGGTAACTTTTTCCTGTGGATTGTCAGCAGTACTCCCCGAACCAACGACATCTACTGTGTTGGTGTATGCATCCATTACCTGGACGGAACAATACCGGTCAGTTTCTGGTTTTACAAAGACCATGGCGGTATTATTGAGATCCAGAAAAGCACTCGAATAAATGTTATCTACATTTGGTGAAACGACAATTTTGATATCTGATGTAAACTGCACATTATTGTAGATTAACTGATTTACCGGAGCCTGTGTGTTTGTAGCTTGCTCGGTGTTGGTTAATTTTTTCATTGTGGCATCTACCAGTACCAATGGGTAACTGTACACATAGGCATCTTCTACAGATGTCCAGAGATCCGAGTTATTTACATCGATACTCGTCTCGCCATAAACTCCTATCGAAAAAAATAAGGAGAGAATGAGAAAAACCCAAATAATGGGATGATTGCATCTTTTTACCATAATAATGAATAACGTTTCTTTAGTATAATAATTTATATTTTTTCTTCATCATATTCGGAGGATTACATATACGAAAAAGGGATACAGAACTTTTACATTTCCCTTTCCATAATTATCGTGAATTAAAAAATATCCATATTTTAGTTAATGGCAAAATTTCCGGAAAGTTTTGCATTTACCTATAATCCAAACGGTTCTTAAAATCAGAAGAGAGCGGGATAGACTCAATCACAGATATACATCATCTATCAATAGTGTTCCCATTTACTTCTCTTTAAATCATATTATCCCAAAGAAAAAAGAAGTTCTGCAAGCCCGGATAGGATAGAATAGGATAGGAACAAAGATCAGAAATAACTTTCAGAAACCTGCTTTTTTCGTTGCCGGGATCTCTCTGAACTATCAGGTATGGAGTCGTACTGCATTTTGAGAAATACCCGGAATAAAGGGCATAATAGACAAATAGTTTACAGTCAGTTTCTCCGACACCTAAATATCTGTATAAATGATCCCTGATCGGGTATGCAATGCTCCCAATAATGTTGTAGAGCTTTCCCTTTGGTATTTACCGGTTTTTCAAGCCATTATACCTGGGTGTTTTTACCGGGAGAAGCCCGTTGTTCTGTCGAGTCTGAACCGGGGTCTGATAATAGGGACCAGCCTGAAAATGATACAAAGTTCATCATCAGTGACCTCAGCAATAAGGGTATAAATGAGGAGGATGCGCTTATATGGATAATAACAACAGGGAATCAGAACACCGGAATTTTTGGGAGTAACCATTGCAATTGATAAAATAATGAGAATTGCTGTGATACTTGCCTTAATTTGAATTTACCTGGCTGTCGGTGCTCATAACCCGGATTATCCTGTAGTGATATATTATTGTAATGGCGGACCACCCCTGCTGTATGTTGTTGAATCACAGATTACCAGCCAGTCGAAATCGACGATGCATTGAGGAGTCAGAGCGAAGTAGGTCGAATTTTTTAAACTACCTGAGCGAACCGGAAGATTTGCGATTGCAGATGTAGGAAGTCCCAGACCTCTATGAGTTGGAATCAATCGTACCGGTCCGGGTATAGCAGTCAGAAACATTTCAAGTGTGCCGGATTCAGGCTGACCTATGCCATTTGCTTTTGAAACACCCACTCCAGAACCAATGACAGCATAGTTCGAGCCAAACATTTCATTAAGATGCGATCCTGCTGGCCACCAGGAATGCAGGTCTGGACCTAGTTGCCACTGCGATATTCCCCGTTTCAGATGGCTGTTATGAGCGAATGCAAAAACCTTCCCCCGCCCTTGTTCACGTGTCACGATGTTCGCCAGATTATCCCCCATCATTGCATCGCGAATCCCAAGAAGCCGGACAAACCGTTTCGTCGATTCTTGTGCTATTGCAGCATGATAGGTTAATAACTGCCGTGCCTGCGAAGCATAGTGCATAGCTTCCAGATAGCGGCCTTCATTGCTCTTTGCTACAAGTTCCGGGCGGCGTATACACAATTCTGAAATGAGTTCCTCTGTCTCAATCCGTAATGCAGTCGCGGCTGGTGACAATCCTATGGATTTCGTCGGCTCCATCATTGCTGCAGGGTTTTCCCAATCAGAGTCCTTACCAAGCAGCGGGTCAATACGATGAAAATACTCCTGGCCGCAGTTAGTATCTATCGAAGTGAGATAACTGATAACAAATAGCAGGAGTTGACGTGGACTATCGGTGAAGGTCATTTCAGTAGGACTATCAAAGCCATAGAACTGTAGTTTGACAAGATGAGAAGGGTCAGCATTGTATTGCCGCATCCACTCTATGAGTTCACGGTTCGCGTCAAAACGGCCAAAACCGTGACTAAATCCGATGTTCTGCACAGCTTCATATGATGCCGGGTCATGACCGGCCACGTACTCATTCACGAGATGTGCCCGGGGAAAACTACTCTCAATGGCAATCGCACTGTAACCATGCCTCTCTACCAGGTATTGAAAGAGCCGGTTGCGGAACATGAGAATCTCCTCTCCTCCGTGGAGTGCTTCTCCGAGGCCAAGCAATTGTACTGTATCACCAAGAGATGCTATCATCTTGTCAACGGCGGCGTTGAAGGTTTCTGGTGAATCGATAGAAAAAGGAATCGCTTCGCATGCAATCCAATCATCGATCGTTCCATAGGTGGAGTTGAGATGTGATTCTTTCATAATCATTCAAAGTGAGTATTACTTCTATAGCAATATTTCTGTTATTCTATAGGGCAGATT
>CAZKGS010000134.1:0-6671 GCA_964552105.1 uncultured Syntrophaceae bacterium | reverse complement strand
CATTCATTTGGGGTAGCCGGTAATTTCCCTGATTCGTTTATAGAATGGCTTGAGGCGTTTGTACATCTTTTTGTAAATGTCACGGTAAAGTTCGTTGTATATGGAATGGTTTTTCATGTTTGGTTCAAATACTTCACCGACATGGGTCATGGCCTTAATTGCCGCCTCAAAGTCACTATGAAGGCCGAGCCCGACAGCAGCGTCTATGGCTGCGCCGAGTCCCGAAGTTTCATAGATATGAGATTTGGCGGTTGGCAGTCCAAAGATATCCGCCGTCAGTTGCATGGCACTTTGGCTTTGTGAACCGCCGCCTGATACACGAAGAGTTGTGATAGGAATCTTCGTCCGCTTTTCTATGCGTTCCTTGCCCTCCCTGAGGGCATAGCCCAACCCTTCCAGAATTGAACGATAGAGATGTGCCCTGGTGTGAACATCGCCGAAACCGATAATGGCTCCCTTGGCTTCAGGCCCCGGGAGTTTCAATCCTGGTGACCAGTAAGGCTGAAGCACAAGTCCCATAGAGCCCGGAGGAATATTCTGTACCAGCTTTTCGAAAAGAGCTTCGGCTTCTAATCCCCGCTCGGCAGCCTCCTGCTGTTCCTGAAGGCCGAATTCCCTTTTGAACCAGCTTACCATCCAGAACCCGCGATAGATCTGTACTTCTATTGTATGATAACTCGGAATGGCCGAGGGATAAGGAGGTAGCAGCGGTATGGCTTCAATATACTTTTTGTGCGTTACGTTAATGGTGGCTGTCGTTCCATAGCTCAAGCAGCCGATGGAGGGATCGAGACTTCCCGATCCGATGACCTCACACGCCTTGTCTGCAGCGGCTGCCACAAGGGGCAACCCGGCGGGGATTCCCGTTTCCCCGGCCGCAATTTCAGAAATAGTTCCAAGAATTTCTCCTGGTGGAATAAGCCTGGGCAATAAGGCACGATCCATGGGCAAAACCCTCCATTTCCAGTCCCAGTCAGAGGCCCAGCGCAGGTGTCTGTAGTCGAAGGGGATATAGCCAACCTGGCAGCCGATGGAATCGACAAACTCTCCGGTAAGCCTGTGGGTAAGATAACCCGAAAGGAGCAGATACTTGTGTGTCTTCTTCCATACGTCCGGCTCGTATGTACGGATCCAGTTCGCTTCCGCTTCTGCCTGAAAATAGGCGATCGTGTCGCTCATATTAATAATCTTGAAAAGAAGTCCCCAGAGTCCACCGATGGGTGACTGCCCGTGTGTCTTACGTTGATCCAGCCAGTGCATGGCAGAGCGAAGAGGCTTTCCTTCTCTGTCTACATTGATAAGCGTGCCTCTCTGGGTGGTGAGGGCTACCCCGGCGATACGTTCTTTATTGACTTTTCCCTGCTGCCAGAGACCCTGGCAGGCTTGACAGAGGGATTGCCAGAAGACCTCGGGATCCTGCTCTGCCCAGCCGGGATGTTTAGAGAAGTAGGGCGGCCTGAGGGGAACCATTTCCATTGCCACCAGTGCGCCGCCCGGATCGAAGGCGAGGGCCTTCAGGCTCTGCGTTCCGTTGTCTATGGCCAGTATCAGATCTTTGTTGTTCATTAATTTCGTGCCGTTTGTTGATAATTTAAAGGGTTCAAGGTTTATTGCGCTGCATCCTGAAAGAAATTGTATTGAAAAACTGTTTTATGGCCGTCCAGAGATCTTTTATAGAAAGAAATCTCTTTTTCTCAGTAATCTCAATTTCCCTGAGCGGCAGCGAATAAGTACTTTTCACAAGGTCAAGATACATATCTGTTTCCTCTTTCCAGCGTTTCCTGTCCCATGGTAACGAGGGTTCGCAAAGTTTCTGGATTCGATTAAGGTATTCTTTCCCGCCTTCTTGTGTCAGCAATCCTATGCGTACCCGTCTCAAGAGCAGATCGCCAAGATGCCTCACCTGCTCGCGTCTTGCCACAAAGGGCAACTCCGCCCATAATGTATGAGTGCCTGGAATTGTTGATAGATCTTCGGTAGAGGCCATTGTCACAAGCTCTTGTGCGGCGTTGCCGTATCGACCATAGAGACGTTGCCATGTATGCGAAGATAGTCCGTAATCATTATCCGGTATTTCAGGTGCAGGTGAGAAAACGGGGACATGCCGATCAGGTTCCTGATCTGATGTTAGAAAGGACTTCACTTCATTGAGGGCATCCCAGGCCATCCTGCGAAATGTTGTGAGTTTCCCCCCTGTTATCGTTACAAGTCCCTTATCTGTCCAGACGACATGATCGCGTGACTCCTCGGAAGGAGGCAGTTTCCCCTCGCTCAGTACGGGCCTAATTCCTGCAAATGTAGAAATGATATCATCAAGAGAAATATCAAGGGAAGGGAAGAATTCATGTAGTCCCTCCATTAGGTATGAAACTTCATCTTCGGTAATGGCGGGTTCGATGGAGATATCATCTCCATGATCAAGATCGGTTGTGCCGAAGAGAACAGCACCTTCCCATGGAATAACAAAGACAGGCCTGTGATCTGCGGGATGTATAAAACTCACGGCCTGGGCGACAGGCAAAACCCAGTGAGGAAAGACGATATGACTGCCGCGCAAGGGACGCAGATGAAAATCAGGATCGGGTGAGGAATGTAACATCTCCGCCCATGAACCCGTTGCGTTAATAACTGCGCCGGTTGAAAGAGTTTTCGTCGAATGTGTTTCCGTGTCTTCTACTGTAACACCAGCGACGTTGCCTTCGGTATTGCGTTGTATTTCTGTCACCGAGGTGTAATTCATCGCCGAAGCCCCCGATTCAACAGCATCATTAATCAATCTCAGGACCAGCCTGGCATCATCAACCTGGGCATCAAAAAAATGGAATCCTCCGATGAGGCCTTCCTGTTTAACATGAGGCAGCAGCATGGAAAACTCCTGTACATCGTAAAATTTGTGCTGCTTTTCAAACGCCATCATATCGTAAAGTGTGAGACCTGCACTGAGGGCTGTCTTCCCGGGACTTTGATCTTTATAAACGGGCATCAAAAAACCAAGAAGATCAACCAGTCCCGGTGCCTCCTTGAGCAATCGCTCACGTTCTTCCACGGAAACCTTGGTCAACAGTAACTTGCCCTCTTTAAGGTACCTTAAACCTCCATGGACCAGCTTAGAAGAACGGCTTGAAGTCCCCCAGGCAAAATCCATCCGTTCTACAAGAAGTACATGCATCCCCATACGGGATGCTTCCCGGAAAATGCCCGCGCCGGTAATCCCTCCGCCAATAACAATCAAATCCCATTCTTCCGGTAGATCCTTAATGGCCATGCTCGATACCCTTTATACGTTCTGATTCATGCTGTTTAAAAATTGATGGTTTCATAAAAAGTCATAAAACTCCCTCTCCCTTGATGGGAGAGGGTTGGGGTGAGGGTGAATACAACGTCATTTCATTCACTTACGTCCCCCCTCCCCTTAATCCCCTCTCGCCAGGGGAGGGGAGATTCGATTTTTTGCAATACTGTCAAAATTAAATTGATTTCGTCGGATTCATAAGCTCGTCAGGGTCAATATGGGAGTAGATTTGTCTTATTGTACTCATCCCGATTGGTCCTTTCTCGGCTTCCATATAGGGTTTATGATCTATTCCGATGCCATGCTGATGACTGATCGTTCCTCCGGCTGCTACAATAGCGTGACTTGCCGCTTCCTTGAGATTTTTCCAGCGTGCAAGTGTTTCCTCCGGCGTTTCTGCCAGACGGAATACAAATGTCGTATAAATACTTGAACCCGTCGGATATATGCTCGAAAGGTGGGTGAAAACGTGTACCTTTTCAGTCCACGATGCCAGGCCATTTGCAACAGCCGTTTCAATAGATTGTATGGTCGAAGAAACTTTATTCCACGTCACAGCTGTCTCCAGCGTATCGACGGCGTAACCCATATCCCACAGGGTGTTCCGTAAATAAGGAGTACGAAAACGATTCTTTTTCCAGGCCTCTCCCATAGCTTTCCCCGTGGAAACGCCTTCATTCCGGCGAATAATAGAAAAGGACTCCCGTCGTGCAGTCGTAACAGATCGTTGTGAACCTGTAAAACCGATGAGGCACATGCAGGCCTCTTTTTCGGGAATGCTTCTAAATCGAAGATAGCGCTTGAGGAGAGAAATCTGCTTTTCGTGTCCGGCCATAGCAAAATTAGTTAAGGTTTCCGCCGGATTGCTCAAGCGCAGCATGGAAAGGGGCAAGCGAGAGGCGGCCAGCATTCTTGCAGCTTCTACGGCATTTTCCCATGATGGAAAAAAAACGCCATGTATATCATTTCTTTCAGGGAGAGGGGAAATTCTAACGGTAGCTTTGGTCAGCACTCCCAATCTTCCTTCCGATCCCAGAAGAATATGTCTGAGATCGGGTCCCGCTGCTGAAGCGGGAAAAGGAGGAAACCGCATGGTACCTTTCGGAGTCAGCAATTCTCCTCCCTGAAAAAGTTCATCCATCCTCCCGTAGTACGTCGATTCCTGACCGCACGCACGGGTGACCACCCAGCCGCCAAGGGAAGAATATTCAAAAGACTGGGGATAATGTCCCAGTGTAAATTCCCTGGCCCTCAGTTGTGCCTCAAGGTCGGGTCCCCGGATTCCGGCCTCAAAGGTGGCGAGTAAACTATAAGGATCAAGGTCAATCAACCGGTTTAGATGTTTGAGCGATAAGCTCAGTACCGGGCTTTTTACTTCCGGTACGTCAAGATGACCCAGGACGCTCGTGCCGCCACCATAGGGAATGACGACAATCTTATGTTTGAAGGCGAAATTAAGGAGTTCCTGAACATCATCAAGTGTATTGGGAAGGGCCACACCATCTGGAAAACGCTGCAAGGTTCCTCCCCGAAGGGCTATCCAGTCAGGAAGACTCTGGCCATGGGCATGATTAATTCTTTCTTTCGGATCAGTGGAAATAAGAGGATGCCGGGGGATAAGTGAACGAGGAACACGATTTATCAACTTTTCAAGTGGATAATCCTCCCTGGGTGTTCCTTCGCCAGACAATTCCCGCAAAAGCTCGCAGGCTCGTGGTGAGAGATCTATATGATTGTTAGTATTACCCCAACCGTTCCATCGCTGCATCACGTTCCTCCCTTGCAACAATATGACTTCATTTTCAATAAGGCAAATTTACCCTAACAAATATACGCTGTCTTTTCTATCAAATACTATCGGAATAATAGAGTTGAATTATGAGTATTACAGGCAGGCAACATGACCAATCTCTCATTGACATGCAAGAGCCAATTCCCTATATTAATCACATGACAAAATAGGAAAAAAGAAAAGAAAGGGGGGTGTTATGGATTTAAGTAATATTATTCCTAAGTTGCAAGAGTGGGTAGCGTTCTATAGCCTTAAAATTGTTGCGGCGGTGGCCCTTTTCATTGTGGGGCGCTGGATTGCAAAGCTGCTGAGAAACCTTGTTGAAAGAATAATGACGAAAGGAAAGGTGGATGGGACCCTCGTTAAGTTTGTTGGCAATATAACGTATGTTACATTAATCGTAATTGTTGTCATAGCGGCTCTCAATCAACTTGGCATTCAGACCACTTCATTTATTGCGATTATTGGTGCCGCCGGTCTTGCTATAGGTCTTGCACTACAGGGATCACTTGCAAATTTTGCTGCTGGTGTTCTCATGATCATTTTCCGTCCTTTCAAGGTAGGTGATTATGTAGAGGGAGCGGGAGCCGCGGGTACGGTTGAAGAAATTAGCATATTTACGACTGTGCTCAAAAGCCCGGACAACAAAATAATCATTGTTCCCAATGCCAAAATAACAGGAGATAATATAGTCAATTATTCAGCTAAAGATAGCAGACGTCTGGATCTGGTCTTCGGAGTGAGCTACAGCGATGATCTCCAAAAAGTAAAAAAGGTATTGTATGATATTCTTAAAAATGATGATCGAATCCTGAAGGACCCTGCTCCGACAGTCGGTGTTTTAGAGCTTGCCGACAGCAGCGTGAACTTTGCTGTTCGCCCCTGGGTTCGGACAGGGGACTACTGGACTTTATTCTTTGATCTGAAAGAAAAAATCAAAGAGCGTTTCGATGCCGAAAGTATTTCCATTCCATTTCCACAGCAGGATGTTCACCTGTATGAACTGAAACAAGAAGCATCCGGGTAATATCCCACCCTTGCCCCTCTCCTGAATCTCCTCCTCATGTTGTTAAATATCGGAAAATAAAAAAGGCACTCCGAAGCCAGTTGTGACCATGGAGTGCCTTTTTTTGTTGAGATCAATACTTATGCAGGCTTGACGTTAGCAGCTGCCGGGCCCTTGTTGCCCTGCTCAATATCAAACGTCACGCGCTGGTTTTCGTACAAGACCTTAAAGCCTTCGCTTTGAATAGCGCTGTAATGAACAAATACATCGCCACCTTCATCGTTTTCGATGAAGCCGAAACCTTTGCTTTCATTGAACCATTTTACGGTACCTTTACACATCTTAGCAATCCTCCTTTCCTGATTTTTCTAAAGTCGGATCGCCTACATGTAAGAAAAAACTCGAAGCTTGAAAATTCATCTGTCTAAGTTCGTACCTAAAAATGTTTCAATCCTAACTTTACCGTACCCTACGGACTGTCTATTGCGAGAGTACTCTTTTAACGAAAGAAATTATATAGTGTTTTCTACATAAGTCAAGTTATTTTTTTTCGAACCCTGAAAAACGTATAACTTTTTCGC
>CAZKGS010000133.1:0-6671 GCA_964552105.1 uncultured Syntrophaceae bacterium | reverse complement strand
CTCTTCTCTTTTCTGACAACGACATGATCAGTTTATCCAGTGCGATATTAATTGTATCTTGACTTTGTCAACCTTGAAGTGTTACTTTAATTTGTAAAGTTCCTTAAAAGTTCTAATAAACATAACCATCAAACCTTTGGTGAGGAGGTCGGCGATGGTTCGTTATGTGATTAAGCTTATTAAGGTCATGCATTCCGATACTGACCCGCGTCAGATCGCTCTTGGCTTAAGTCTGGGAATGATAGTAGGTCTCACACCACTCACGAGTCCCCATAATTTTCTTGTTCTTCTGGCAATTCTTCTCTTTCGCGTTAATATCAATGCCGCCATATTATCGTGGGCTGTATTCAGCATTTTCGCCTTTTTACTTGACCCCGTGTTTCATCAGATTGGGCTGCTTGTGCTCGCCAAAGCAGGAGCCTTTCAGGAGCTGTGGACCACCTTGTACAACGCGCCGCTCATCCCGTACACTCGTTTTAACAACAGCATCGTAATGGGAAGCCTGATTTTCTCCCTTGTCATTTTCTATCCAAGCTATTGGGGCGGGAAGTTTATCGTAGTCGAGTATCGTGAGGTGTTAATGGAGCGCTTCAATCATTGGAAAGTAGTCCAGATCATGAAAGCTTCAAGCATTTATAAATGGTACTTACGGTACAGAGATGTCAGAGGGTAGGACAATGAAAATGATCCGCTGGTCGGGCATTATCGCCTTTATCGTTATAGTTGGTCTCATTACACTCTTCAATCTTCTTTTTCTCGATTCCATTATTGAAAGATCGCTGGAAAAGCAGGCCAGCGTTGTCTTAGGTGCCCGTGTCGACATAGGCGACCTTGATTTTGACATATTTGATCTTCATCTTGAAATGAATGATCTCCAGGTTACAAATCCGGATCGACCCATGCGCAATACGCTGGAAATGAAAACTATTGTGTTCGATCTGACAGCTGTTCCCTTATTAAAAAAGAAATTTGTCATAGAAAACATGACGGTCAAGGACATCGCCTTCGATACGGATCGCAAGACATCCGGAGCGCTTCCACCCCGTTTTCAACGCCTCCATAAAAAGACACAAG
This sequence comes from uncultured Syntrophaceae bacterium, assembly GCA_964552105.1. GTDB lineage: Bacteria > Desulfobacterota > Syntrophia > Syntrophales > UBA6807 > CAZGAK01. Next base: position 5,597 of record CAZKGS010000133.1, on the reverse strand, counting down.
TGCCGAAAAAAACACCGGACGTAACGGTTCCTGCTGTAGGTCGACTGGAAGAATGTGTACTGCCTGACTTCTCCGCGCTGGAAGCCTTGAAAAAACGTTCACCCGAAGATCTTTTACGAAACGCACAACTGAAATCCCCAGAAATTCTTTCTAAATACCGCGGCAGGATTTCGGAAACCCGGCAGTTATGGGAAACACGACTGAAAGAACTCCCCACAAAAGAATCGCTCGCATCCGATCTCAAAGCCTTACAGAAACTTAAAGACGAAAGGCCAACAGATATAAGCGTACTTCCCGCCTACCTCAAAAAAATTAAAGAACTGTCCGACAAGATCGACAAGTCAAAAAAAGTGCTGACAGCGGCAGGAAAAGAATTTCAATCGGATCTTCATAATCTCAAGCAATCTCTTTCTCCAGCGGAAATGGCGAAACTCAAGAATCAGGATCTAAAGGCGGCCATGGCAAAATTGAATATTAAGATTCCGTCAGCAGAAGATCTGGTATGTGTCCTTCTCGGGAAAAATATAGCCCAAAATATAAGTACGGCAATCTCATGGTACCGGAAGTTCAATGATTACGTGCCGGCGGGAAAGGCGAAAGACGCGAAGGAAAAACCCCGGCAGGTACCCCGTATGAAAGGTGTAGATGTTCAATTTCCTGTAACTAACGGATATCCCGATTTTCTGATTGAGAGGGCCAAATTCTCTGCCGGGCCAGACATAAAAACGGAACCGGGCGTACTCGCTTTCTCAAAGCTTTCGGGAGACCTGAAAGGCCTTACGACCCAGCCGGCCCTCTATGGAAAACCCGCCCAGATTAATCTCAAGGGTGCTTTTGCCTACGGCAGAGCGAGAGAGATTGTCCTGAGTGGAAACGTAGATCACCGGAAAGCGCCCGCAGACGATACGTTTAATATTACTATTAAAGAAATGAGGTTACGGCAGAAAGAATCTGAGATCTCACAAAAATCACCTCTTCGGCTTACCTCCGCAAAGCTTGATGTGAGCTCGTCCATCGGGATAAAAGGCGAAGACATCGAGGGCAGGGTTCTGCTTGTGGTTTTGAACCCTGAAATAGCCGTAGGCCCGGAGGCAGCCATTCTGACGGATCTTTTCAAAGATGCCGGTTCCTTTGACATTACTGTTTCTGTCGCCGGAACACTGGATCAGCCGTCAATGAAACTCAGCTCTTCCCTCACAAACAGGCTGGAATCAGGGCTCAAAAATATCGTTCAGAAGGAGCTTGGTGGTCTTCAGAACGGCCTTAAAAAGTTTATTTCTTCCCGGATAGATGACGATCTCAAAGATGCTGACAGTGATATAGACAACCTGGAAAAATCAGTCACGGGCAGCATCTCGGATCGGATTGACCTTACCGGCAGGATTCTCAAAGAAGCGTCCGGACATGAGACGAAACCGACAGACTTACTAAAGAAAAAAGAGTTCTCTCTTCCATTCAGGTAGCAGGTTCGATAAAGACTAATGCATATTCCGGCATACCTTCAGAACCAGTTTCGCCGCAAATGATCACTCAATATAGTTTCCACCATTAAGCGGCGAGCATCGCGAGGCTCCCATTATGAGTGCCTGGTTCTGAGTCCTGGCGGCAACCTGTTTGTCGCTTGCCAGATGCGAAAGAAAACGGGAAATCTACCTTTCACCCATGTCTCTTGGATGTTTCTTATTATGAAAAAAGATGTACTTCTTAATTCAGTGGATGTACGCTTTCTCCGTGCGGATGGAGTAATGCTTTTTGTGAATCTCCAGGCGGACGTGATCAAGCAGTTTCATAGAGAAATATATTTCCTTATCTTTATTTTCCAATATGAAATAGAGTTTGAGAAAATAGTCTTTGTATGGGGCCTCTTTGATCTGTTTGCCATTGCCTGATACATGGGACTGGAATATTAATTATAAACGATTTCCTAATTTTATGGAACAGCAAATATAGGATTCGAATCGGGAACAAGTCACCTATGCCCTGTGACGGAATTACCGATCCTTGGCAGGCATGAAGGGACTGATGTCAGCTTCGGCAAGGATTACAGGGTCACAGTCAGTCTACTAGGGAATAACATCTTTTTGTTACAGGCTTCCAGATACGCAACACTGCATGATATAAAACATGCAATGTTGTTTACTGATAAGATTATAGGAGAAGGAATTTCTGAAGATTGAGGTTTTCTCCTGTTAGAAGACATGTCAAATGCCACAGGTATGTCTCAAGAAGCGCGCAAACAATATTCGGATTTAATTCTTTAGTGTATCAATATTGTTTATAAATACTTCTTTATTGCCTCTTTGAATCCTTTCATTGAATTGATTATTGTGGAATCATCAACGCAGTAGGAAATCCGGATGTGTCCTGACTTTCCGAAACCGCTTCCCGGAACGGTGAGGACTTTTTTCTCCTGTAAAACCCTTACAAATTCTACATCGTCTTCTATCGGTAATCGTGGGAAAAGATAAAAGGCACCCTCGGGCTTTTCAAATTGGTAACCCAGGGATGAGAGACCATCACAGAGCAGATCCCGTTTTCTTTTGTATTCTTCAACAGCAACCGTCGTGCCCTGCATCCTCCCTATAACCCTCTGCATGAAAGCCGGGGCATTTACAAATCCGATTATCCTGTTGCAGAGGATCATGCCGCCGGTTAATACTTCAAGATCGGATATGGCGGGATTCAGGGCAAGATATCCTATCCTTTCACCGGCGAGGGAAATACTCTTGGAATAAGATGTGGCGATGATACTGTTTTTATACGCCTGCAAAATGCTGGGTACTTTCACACCATCATAGACGATTTCCCTGTATGGTTCGTCGGACAGCAGGTATATTTCCCGTCCCAGTTTTTTTGCTTTTTTCTCAAGCAGGGCCCCAAGGCCTCTTATCGTTTCTTCATCATAAACCTTGCCTGTCGGATTATTGGGTGAATTGATCAGAACAACCTTGGTCTTTTCCGTAATGGCATCTTCGATTGCCTGAAGATTGAGGGAAAAATCGTCATTCGTGTCAACGAGTTTTGAAACACCACCATGATTATCCACATAAAATCTATATTCAACAAAAAACGGGGTTGGGATGATAACCTCATCTTCCGGATCAAGAAGGGTTTTTAAAGCCACATTCAGTGCCCCCCCTGCCCCGCATGTCATGATTATATGCTCCCATGAAATGCCGGTAGAGTGTTCCCTGCCAAGTTGTGCAGCTACGGCTGATCTTGTATCCTGAAATCCGGCATTCGGCATGTATCCATGTATCCGCGGAATATCTTCTCCGGCAACCTCTACCAACAATTCCTTGAATCTCTCAGGTGGTTCCACATTGGGATTTCCGAGACTGAAATCAAAAACATTTTCCGCACCGTATTCTTTTTTTAACCGTATCCCGTCTTCAAACATCTTTCTGATCCAGGAAGACTGGGATATAAAACCTTCGATTTTCTTGGAAATTGCCATAATCTTCTCCTCTCCAGACTGATTTAAAGTGCTATAAGAAATGTGATTTTTAACAAATCGAAACTAAAAGGGCAAATTTAAAAAAGCATTCATAATGGTTAGTTCCACTTATTTCTGAATGAAAAAATATTCGTGACAGGGGTTTGCGAATTTATCTAAATACCTCGATATTAAATCAAAATGGTACTGCCCGTGCTCAAACCATCGATCACGACTCCATCGCCTGACACCACACCGGTGAGATTGATCCTGGATTCCATTGTCCTGCCTGCCGAACTTCCAATAAAGACAGTTATCTCTTTCAAGGTCTTCTTTAAGTATTTACTTTAACCTATTATATTTACTTATAATTATACTCGCTACATCCTAACTCATCCCTTCATCTTGTCAAATGTGAGATTTCCTTTATACTAAATATTACAGTTAATTCCTATGGACTTTTTTCAACCTTGTGTGTAAGAAACCATGAGGTTGATAGTTTAGAATCTTTATTCACAACAACTGCGTTTTTTGCGCATATATTGAAAGGCGAAAGGCTGAAGGAAAAACCTGTAGCCTTCAGTCCTCATTGCTCATTGCTCAGTCCTTGCGGCTTTGCCGCCTTAGGGGAATTGCTCAAATGAACAAGACATTTAACAAGATCAGACCGCTATTTGAGCCGAAAAGTGTTGCTTTTATCGGCGCCACATCCAATAGACAGAAATGGGGTAATCTTATTTTATCTCAGCTTCTTCACAACGGATACAAAGGAAGGATTTATGCCATAAATCCTACCGAAAGAGAAAGCATAATGGGATTAGAACCCTTTCCCAATGTTTCCGCTATCCCTGAATCTCCTGACCTGGCTGTTATTGTTACTCCTCAGGCTATGGTGCCAGGCGTAGTAAGGGAGTGCGTCAGAAAGAAAGCAAAGGCCTGCCTGGTCATAACCGCCGGATTTGCCGAACTTGCCCGAAAAGAGGAAGAAAAGATAGAGCAGGAAATAGTGGAGACAGCAAGAAATGGAAACATGGTATTAGCAGGGCCCAACAGCAATGGCATAGCCAGTTCACCATCAAATCTCTGCGTGTTAATGTCCAAGCGCCTTGGACTGGCTCATCAGGGATCTATATCAATAACATCACGTAGCGGGAGCGTTGGAACGACTGTGGCAGGAATATGCATCAAGCGTAAATTTGGCTTCAGCCGCTTTGTTTCCAACGGCAACGAAGCCGATTTACATATTGAAGACTATATCGAATATTACGGCGAAGATGACAAAACAGAAGTAATCCTGGGCTATACAGAGGGCATAAAGGATGGTGAAAGATTCCTGGAAATTACAAAGAGAGTAAGCCGGGAGAAGCCCATTATCATGTTAATGTCAGGAGTCAGCGAAGAAGGAGCAAAGGCTGCCCATTATCATACTGCAGCTTCCTACGAGGGGCAGGAATCCCTTTACCAGAAAGCATGTCAGGAGTCAGGCATAGTCAGAGTGGATGATATAGAAGAAATTTACAGCATTGGTGCCTCCTTCTTACGCCAGCCGTTGCCTAAGGGCAGGAGAGTGGGTATTCTTGCCGTCGGAGGGGGATGGGGAGTCGTGGCCACTGATGCCTGTGTCAAGGCGGGCTTAGATGTTATTAAACTTCCTGAGGAAACTTTAAGAGAATTAGATAAGTTTTTACCCTGGTGGTGGAGCCGTAACAATCCTGTAGATACAGGAGCTTCTTTTGAATTGCGCGGTTGCCTTGAAGTGCTGGCGGCTTGCTCCGTCATAGACATGATATTGGTAATGTGGGTTGCCGGTAAGGAAATGACACCTGTAGAAGAAATCCTCCCCGTTATGGAGAGCCTGTTAGAAAAATACCACAAACCTGTTATTCTCTGTTCGGGAGGTTACGAGAATGATGAAGCCATCGAAGAAATGGGCAAGAGACAACTCGTTGCCTTTCACTCAATCAACCAGGCAGTAAAGGCTCTAACAAGCCTGGCCCGATATTCAGAATACCTTTCTGGTCTTTAATGTGGACTTACGCCCCGGGATACATGCTGCTTGTTGAATCCAGATATTTCAAATGATGATAAATATAAACACTTTCTGCACGAAATGCATGATATTGATTATCATGATCAGTATTACTTTTGTTTTTGAAGCAAA
>CAZKGS010000132.1:0-6690 GCA_964552105.1 uncultured Syntrophaceae bacterium | reverse complement strand
CCATGAAAATATTACTCCACATCTGCTGTGCCCCGTGTGCGATTTACCCACTGAAGATTTTGCGGGAAAGAGGGAATGACGTTTACGGCTTGTTTTATAATCCTAATATCCACCCATATTCTGAATACAAAAGACGGCTTGATACGTTTGAAGAGTATGCTAAAGATGTTGGGTTAAAAATTATAGCATCTGATGAATATCCCATGGAGGAATTTCTCAGAAATGTAGTCTTTAGAGAAGAGAACAGGTGCCGTTATTGTTACTATTCCCGTTTAGAATACACAGCCCATATTGCCAGGCGGGGGAATTTTGAAGGATTTACAACGACACTTCTCTATAGTAAATTTCAGGATCATGATGAGATAACTCATCTTGGAGATAATCTGGCAAAAAAATATGGTGTTGATTTCTGCTATTATGATTTCAGGGAAGGGTGGAAAGAAGGAATAGATATTTCCAGGAGATTGGGCATGTACCGCCAGCAGTATTGCGGATGTATATATAGTGAAAAAGAAAGATTTTACAAAAAGTCTAAAACGGAATAATTTTCAACTCGTCGGAATTGCATAATTTTTACAATATAGTGTTTTTTCTGACACACATTTTAATAGTACGCTTCACTTCTCTTGCAGATTTTTCTTAATAGAAGGGCCTGTATTTCCAACATCTTACAGTTCCGAGATAATCACTTCTCCATGTTTCATTCGTGGTATGTTTATTGCATTTAAACCTTGCTACGATGCTGTAATGCCAAATTATTTTAGTGGAATAGGAATTATGTACTTACAGAAGACGATAAAAGCTGCAGTAAAGTGTAACGGTATAGGATTACACACTGGAAGAAAAGTCAATATGACGATCAGGCCCGCTGAAGTTGATGAAGGCATTGTTTTCTATCGTAATGACTTATCGGAGAATAATGAAATAAAAGCTGAATTAAACAACGTTTCTGATACGACACTTGCCACCACCATCGGAATGAATGGAACCCGTGTCTCCACAGTTGAGCATCTGCTCTCTGCATTTTCCGGTATGGGAATCAATAACGCCATAGTAGAAATCGATTCATTTGAAATTCCTGTCATGGATGGGAGTGCCCTTCCCTTTGTTGATCTGCTTAATAAGGTTGGTATCCTGGTTCAGAACAAACCGAAGAAATTTTTGGTCGTAGAAAAACCTGTTTCGGTTAGTGACGGAACAGGGAAGGCCATGTTCATTCCATCATCAGAATTTAAAATTACGTATGACATAGATTTCGATCATTCAGTGGTTGGGAAACAGTCATATCATATGACTTTTTCACCTGACATATATGAAAAATATATTTGTCCGGCCCGAACATTTGGGTTTCTCAGGGATGTTGAATACCTGCAAGCAAAGGGATTGGCTCTGGGCGGTTCATTAAAGAATGCCGTTGTCCTTGATGACGAAAAAATTATTAATAAAGAAGGGCTTAGATTTCCTGATGAGTTTGTAAAGCATAAGATCCTGGATGCCATTGGGGATTTGTTTCTGCTGGGAATGCCGATTATCGGTCATTTCATGGCGTATAAATCGGGTCATAAGTTGAATAATCTACTCCTCAAAGAACTTTTGGCTCACGAAGAATGCTGGAAAGTCGTTCATTATTTAAATGGAGAGGAAAGGAATGAGACAATCGATGCTTCCTTCCCTCATTATTCTGTATATGCCACTTCCGTCAGATAATGGCCAGGATCTTTCTTTAATTCGCAAATTACCATGCTGTTAACTACTTATAATATTTTGATTATCCTTCCTTAAATAACTCTTGCTTTTTGCCTTCCTGTTTCTTAAAATAACAAGTTAAAAAAAATCATAGAGATAGAATTCGGCTTATAAGGTGATTTAGATGCCCAGATGTGCTTTCTCATCAAGACTTTCACTTCTTTTATTAATCTTTCTTCTTCTTTTGCCTTTTAATTCTTTTGCCATGGAGGCAAAAATTACTAATTTTATGATTACCAATACCGCTGATAATGTCCTCGTCTACTTCAGGGTAAAAAACTGTTTTACGAAAAAAATGGAAGACGCTATTCTTGCCGGAATACCTACAACTTTTACATTTTATGTAGAATTATATCGCGAACGTAACTTCTGGATAGACAAGGGAGTTTCTTGTCTTAAAATAAAGCACACGATCAAATACGATAATGTAAAAAAGACTTTCTATGTTTCATTTAATGGTGATGAGAAGGGGACTGAGCAATTTAAGGATTTCAAAAGGGCGAAGATGGCAATGTCAGATTTAAATGGCATTGTTATAGCGCCACTGGAAGAGTTGATAAGAGATAAAAAATACTATATCAGGGTGAAAGTGCAGTTAGATAAAGTGCGACTTCCCTTGCACATGGAATATGTTTTTTTCTTCGTTTCTATGTGGGATTTTGAAACTGATTGGTACAGAGAGGACTTTATCTATTAACTAAAGGCTGAAGACCGAAGACAAATCTGGATATTAAAGATATGGATGTCACTGAATCGAGAAGGCGTAAAAGAGAACGAATAATAATATTGATTACCATTGTTGTTGTTATTCTCCTGACTTACCTTGAACGTCATCTTTCTCACATTGAGGAACTTGTCCCTATTTCAAATGAGGTTTTGATTTTCGGTCTCACAAATATTAACATCATTTTGATTATTCTCCTTATCTTCCTGATTGTAAGGAATGCAGTTAAACTCATATTTGAAAGAAGGCGGGGAATATTAGGATCAAAGCTCCGAACAAAGCTCGTTGCAGCATTTGTCAGTCTAACTTTAATTCCCACCATTGTACTTTTCCTTGTAGCAATTCAATTTCTTTCCTACAGTATAGACAATTGGTTTAACATTAAAATGAGCAGCTCCCTTACTCAATCCCTCGAAGTTGCCCAGACCTATTATCAACAATTTGCTGATTACGCGAAGAGCTATGCCAAACAAATCAGTTCTGAGATTACAGAAAATAAATTATATGAAAAGGAGAGGACTGATTATCTAAAAGCACTGATAGAACAACGACAGAAAAATTATAATTTGGGATCAACAGAAGTATACTTTGATAACAGGAAAGAACGGTTATTCCTTCAGGATAAGAACAACCCCGATATTTCACAGATAGAACTTTCACCTAAAATTCTGGAAGATGTATTTATGGGCAAAGAGATTTCAACGTTACAATCCATCAGCACAGGGGATTTAATATGCGGTTTAGCGCCTATCTTTTCTAATTTCAACCCTCGAGAGGTTATAGGGGTTGTTACTGTAAGTTATTATATCAGTAAAAGCCTTGTCGATAAAATGGCCGTTATTTCGAAGACGAATGAAGAATACAAACAGTTGACTCTTCTGAAAAACCCAATAAAATTCAGTTATGCTATTCCACTTTTTATCGTAACATTATTGATCATATTTTCCGCTACATGGTTTGGACTTTTTCTGGCGAAGGGAATAACCGATCCCATACATGATCTCGCAGAAGCGACAGATGAAATAGCCCATGGGAACCTTGATTATCATATAGACGTTTTGGCTGATGACGAGATTGGAGTCCTTGTTGATTCTTTCAATAAGATGACGAAAGATCTTAAGACAAGTAGTGAGAATTTAACGTGGGCTAATGTTGATCTTGAACAGCGCAGAAAATACATGGAAACTGTCCTGCGCAATGTTTCTGCCGGAGTTGTTTCTGTAGATCGAGATGGTGTGATCAGCACGATAAATCGAGCCGCTGAAAAAATGCTCGATATAAAGACCGGGAAGGTTTTGCACAAAAGGCATGGAGAAGTTTTAAAAACGGAACATATGGCACTGGTGAATGAAACTTTAAGAGAACTAAAGGAAAGAGGCAATGACTTCATAGAAAAACAGGTTCAGTTGATGATCAAAGACAGGGTATTGACAATTCTGGTAGCAACAACAATATTTAGGGACGATGATGGTCATTATATGGGCATGGTAGTCGTTTTTGAGGATCTTACTCAGCTTCAAAAAGCGGAAAGGGTTGCTGCGTGGCGGGAGGTTGCAAGGAGAATAGCCCATGAGATAAAAAATCCTTTGACTCCGGTCAAGCTTTCTGCTGAGAGATTACAGAGAAAATACGGGGATAAAATCAGAGGCGAAGATAGTACCGTATTTAAAGAATGTACCAAAACAATAAGTGATCAAGTTGAGGTTCTTAAAAACCTGGTTAATGAATTTTCACGTTTTGCCAGAATGCCCATTACAAACCCTACTCCGAATGATCTCAATAACGTCATTCAGGACTCTGTAATACTCTTTCAGGATGCTCATAAAAATATAGCGTTTGATTTTCGAAAGGATGACCATATGCCCAGGTTAAACGTTGATGCGGAACAGATAAAAAGGGTAATGGTTAATCTTTTAGACAATGCTGTCGAAGCTGTATCAGCTATGAATGGAAATGGAAAAATCGAAATCAGGACTTCCTGTGATACGAATTTTCGTAAGGCCAGAGTTGAAGTTGTTGACAATGGTCGGGGCGTATTACCGCAAAATAAGGTAAAACTCTTTGAACCTTATTATTCAACAAAAAATTCGGGAACAGGTCTTGGCCTTGCAATAGTGGATTCGATTATATCAGATCACAATGGTTCTGTAAGTGTAAGGGATAATATTCCGACAGGAACAATAGTGGCTTTTGAGTTACCGATCACATAAAGGTTAAAAGGAATATGTATAGGACAATACTTGTTGTAGATGATGAAGAAAGTATCTGTTTGGTATTGAAGGGAATTCTCTCCGATGAAGGATACGAGGTAATCACGGCGGGAAGCGGAGAGGAATGCCTTGATATCATAGAAGAAGAACTTCCAGATCTTGTTCTTTTGGATATATGGTTGCCGGGGATTGATGGTATTGAGACTCTCAAGCATATCAAATCCAGGTATCCCCATATACAGGTCATTATAATGTCGGGTCATGGAACAATAGAATCTGCTGTAAAGGCAACAAAATTGGGAGCCTTTGATTTTATTGAAAAACCTATATCCTTGGATAAAGTTATTCTTATTGTAGATCATGCATTGAGTCTCGTTCGCCTGGAAGAAGAAAACAGGCTATTGAAAGGTAAGTTTGAGCATGATTATGAACTTACCGGTAACAGCAATTTGATAACTGAGCTGAAAGAAATGATCCAGATTATAGCTCCGACAGATGCCTGGATCCTGATAATGGGTGAAAACGGTACAGGCAAAGAACTTGTTGCCCGGTCAATTCACAGACTTAGCAAGAGAACTCAGAAACCATTTATTGAAGTGAACTGTGCCGCCATACCGGAAGAATTAATAGAAAGTGAGCTCTTCGGCCATGAAAAGGGAGCTTTTACCGGGGCTACGTCGAAAAAAAGGGGGAAATTCGACTTGGCTCATGAGGGCACCATCTTTCTTGATGAAGTAGCAGACATGAGTTTAAAAGCGCAGGCAAAAATTCTGAGGATTCTTCAGGAAAAGAAATTTGAAAGAGTCGGGGGTACTAAGTTCATTGAAACGAATGTAAGAGTGTTGGCGGCAACGAATAAGGACCTCGAAGAGGAAATGGAGGAAGGCAGATTCAGACAGGATCTATATTACAGATTGCATGTAATACCCTTGGTAGTGCCTCCGCTGAGGGACAGAAAGGAAGACGTTCCGCTCCTGTTGGAACCTTTTATTAAGGAATTTTCCCTCAAAGAAGGAATACCGGAAAAGCACTTTACTGATGATGCCATAGAAGTATTCATGGATCATAACTGGCCCGGAAATGTAAGAGAATTGAAAAATATTGTAGAACGCCTGGTTATCGTGACACAATCGGATACTATTACGGCAGATGATATACCTCCCTTAATGAAAGAAAATGACTATTTGGGACAGCATGATTTGTCTGCCCTTTATGAAGATTCCTTCAGAAAGGCGAAGGATGAATTTGAGAAGAATTTTATCGCTCAGAAACTTCAGGAAAACGAGTGGAATATCTCAAAAACAGCTAAATTAATAGGCCTGGAAAGAAGTAATCTTCATAGAAAGATCAAAAGTTATGGCCTGGAAGCAAAAAAGGAATAAACTTCACTTTGAGACCTTTGCATAACGTCTCCTTTTGTCCAATTTCTGCGTCAAGCTCAAATTTTAATCCTCGAAATGTCCAATATATTCATGTGATTAAAATTTTCGCCTTCCTTGAACTTGAACAAAATTGAACATTCTACAAAGGTCTCACTTTTTTAACAAGTAGCCAGCCACCTTATCATGCAAGCGCTGGGATGCCAGTTGATTTCCCAGAATACCAATCCTGATGCCTACCGTTGTTAAATCTCTTGACTTGTACGTGATGTAAAAACGAACCTTTTCACCATCTATAACAGCATCTATTGTTCCCTTGCCTATTTCTTTATATGGGATGACATCAACTGAGTGCATATCAGCTACGCTTTTTTCACAAGCATTCCATACCTTGTCAAACGAAAAGTGGTAATCGGTTTTCAATTCACCGTTTATAAAGAAATATGTTCCTGTACCTGCTGAAACTGCGGCACCGCCTGCAATCATGGCCGGACAACCCGAAAGTAAGAAAATACCTGCAATCAGTAATAAGGTCCATCCCTTTGAATATAGTTTGTACATTAGAGCTCTCCTTTTTCTGAGACCTTTGCATAACGTCCCCTTTTGCCCAATTTCTGCGTCAGGCTCAAAT
>CAZKGS010000131.1:2671-6732 GCA_964552105.1 uncultured Syntrophaceae bacterium | reverse complement strand
ATATACGGGGAAAACCTGGTTATGCGTCTTCTGGATATGAGTACCGGTGTTTATACGCTTGATCGCCTTGGTATGTCAGTCGAGGACAGAGAAAAGATGAGATCAATTATACAGAGGCCATATGGGATGATCCTGAGTACCGGTCCTACCGGAAGCGGCAAAAGCACAAGTCTTTACTCTATATTACAAGAAATCAATCGCCCGGATATTAATATTATTACCCTTGAAGATCCTGTTGAGTACAGGGTGTCAAAAATTCGTCAGATTCAGCTTAACCGTAAGGCGGGCATGACGTTTGCGAGTGGGTTAAGATCGATACTCCGTCAGGATCCGGATGTCATAATGGTGGGGGAGATCAGGGATGCGGAAACGGCCGGTATTTCCACACAGGCAGCCCTGACCGGACACAGAGTGCTGAGCACGGTGCATACCAATGACGCCGCCGGAGCAATAACAAGGCTTATTGATATGGAAATAGAGCCGTTTCTTGTTGCTTCAGTTTTGCTGGTGTCATTTGCCCAACGTTTAATACGGACTAACTGTCCTTACTGTATAGAGCCGTACAGGCCACATGAGGAGGCTCTGGCTGCATGGGGGCTTGACGGAGTGGAAAATGCCAGTTTTCAACGGAGTAAAGGTTGTCCTCAATGTATGAATACAGGTTACAGGGGACGAACCGGTATTTTTGAGATTCTGATCAATGATGATATGATTCATGACATGATTGTAAAAGAAAGGACGGCTCAGGAGATAACGCGAGCAGCGAAAGAAGCGGGAATGCTGCGAACACTGAGGGATGATGCAGCGAGTAAAGTTGTTCAAGGTATAACAACCCTTGAGGAAGCGGCATCAACGGTTATGGTATGATTCAGTGAACAGTGAATAGTAGACAGTGAGCACTGTTGTTTAAAGGAACGGGAATGCCAAACTTTACTTACAAGGCGATTAGTCAAAATGGATCGAATATAGCCGGTGTGATAAAAGCGGATTCGATTGAGATAGCCGAGAACATGTTAAGTGCCCAGGGATATATTCCATCTAGAATAAAAGAGGAAAGCGCCGCGTTTCCAATAAGCTGGTTGAGGAACATTGAGTCAAAACTGACTCCCGTAAAGCCGGATGAACTGGTTCTTTTTACGAAGCAATTTCGGTCAATGCTTGTTGCGGGTTTGCCTATACTTCAACTGTTAAGAGTTCTGGAAAACCAGACTGAAAACAGGAAACTCAAAAATACCATCGTTTCCGTGACCCTGGATATAAGGGAAGGATTGACCCTTCATGATGCCTTTCTGAAGCATCCGGGTATATTTTCGCCCTTGTATACGAGCATGATCAGGGCGGGCGAACAGAGCGGGACTCTTCCTGAGGTACTTGGAAGACTTATCTATATCCTGGAGCATGAACACAAGGTTAAATCAGATATAAAGGCCGCTCTGCAGTATCCGATTATCGTTATAGTGGCTCTCGTGATCGCTTTTATTGTTCTTCTTACATTTGTTATTCCAAAATTTGTCGGGATATTTTCCCGTGCCGGAGTGGAGCTTCCTTTTCCCACCCGAATGAGCATTATACTGTACCATTTTTTGAATGATTACTGGCATATTATCATAGTTTGCCTTGTCTCGGGTATTTTCGCTCTGAGATATTTTTACAGGAAAACAGAGACGGGAAAGTATCTCTGGCACGCTTTAATCCTGAATATTCCCATAGTAGGGCCTTTATTTCTGAAGACTATGATGTCACGCTTTGCAAGCGTTTTTAATATATTACAGTCGAGTGGCATTCCTGTTCTGAATTCGCTGGAGATTCTCAGTGGTACGATTGGCAATCAGGTCATAATGAGAGAGGTAAACCGTGTCAGGGACCAGGTGGAGGTAGGACGCGGTATCTCAAGTCCCTTGCGGTCGGCAAAATATTTTACTCCCATGGTTGTGGATATGATTGCTATAGGGGAGGAATCGGGCAGACTTGAAGAGATGCTCCGGGAAATATCAGTCCACTATGATGACGAAGTTGAATACGCCGTTAAAAGATTATCAGCCACGATTGGTCCGATTTTGATCATAGGCCTTGCTGTTGTGGTAGGGTTTTTTGCACTCTCCATATTTCTCCCCATGTGGGATTTAACGAAAATCGTCCGGAAAGGGTTTTAATCTGTAATGAGCATGAATAATAATCAACAATCTGATCGGACGTCCACATCCGATCAAAGGATAATAAATTTATTTTCGGGCAAATTGAAATATAATTTAAGCCTTTATATTCTTGTCCCCTTTATCTTTACAGGATTGTCGGTTCTATCCGTTATCATTGCCTTCCAGTACAGTAAATACCATGTGAGGGGTATAACGCCATCCTGGGAAATTACAACATGGCTTGTCGTAATTATCGTGGCAACCTTTATATGTGCCCTCTTAATAACCTGGCTGATCTTACGACCGATGAAAAAGTTTGTCGAGGAGGTGGAAAAACTGCCTGTTTTTTCTGAAACCCTGACTGAGAAGAAACCCCGGAAGGACAGCGAACTTGATAGTTTCAATATGTTCTTCAAAGAGGTTACAAAGCTTTTGAGTAAGGTAGAGGCAAAGGAGCTTTTTCCTGAGATAATCGGTCAGAGCCCGGTTATGCGGGGAATGTTCAACCAGGTAATGAAGGTGGCTTCGACAGATGCGACAGTCCTTATCATGGGTGAAAGTGGCACCGGGAAAGAGTTAATTGCTACAAGTATTTATAATCACAGCCTTCGTAAAGAAAAACCGTTTGTGAAGCTCAGTTGTGTTGCTATTCCCGAGAGCTTGTTAGAAAGCGAGCTCTTTGGTCACGAAAAAGGTGCTTTCACGGGAGCAACATCCAGAAAGATAGGAAAATTTGAATTGGCCGACGGAGGAACTATCCTGTTAGATGAAATAGGAGACATGGCCCTGCAAACTCAGGCCAAGCTGCTTCGTGTATTGCAGGAAAGAGAATTCGAGCGTGTTGGTGGTACACGTCCGATAAAGATCAACGTGCGCTTTATCGCCGCTTCGAATAAAAATCTGTCCAAAATGGTGGAGACTGGTGAATTCAGGGAAGATCTTTATTACCGGCTTAATGTTTTTACTCTGGTCTTACCGCCGCTCAGCGAGCGGAGAGAAGATATATCTCTTCTGGTGAGCCACTTTCTCGAAACGGCTCCTAAATCGGCGCGCATATCTTCCAACGCGTTAGAGATTTTGTTAAATTACTCATGGCCGGGGAATGTGAGAGAACTCCAGAATACGGTAGAGAGACTGTCATTGATGGCTGAAGACGGAATCATCGAACCTGATGATATTCCGGCGAACATTTTGACGTCATCGGGTATGGACGGAATAGATTACAGCAAAGACAGAAGAAAAGATCAGGACGAATTGCATGAAACTGAAAAGATATCAATAGACGATCGATTAAGGGATCTTGAGAAAAAATTGATTATTGAAGCTCTGATCAGCACGGGCGGGGTTCAGGCGAGAGCGGCAGAACTGTTGGGCATCAAAGAGAGAAGCCTGTGGCACAGGATCAAAAAACATGAAATAGATCCGGGCCCCCTGAAGGAAAGAAAAACACAATAAACAGAGATTCTATATCTACAAGAAATTATTAATAATCCAGAAATACTACAATAATTGTAGAATAACCCATGAGAATGCTACAATATTTGTAGAATTGCGAAAATCTAAAGGAAATACGGCGAGTTGACTAATAAAGTAAGCTGTTGTAATTGCATTACAAATGAAATTCGTTATGAGACACGAAATATTTGGCACAATAAGTGCAAAAGTTAAAACAAAAAATAGTCAAATATAGTGCTTGTAACGAGGTGTGAAATGAAAAAGAAAAAACCTTTAAGAAATCAAAAGGGTTTTACTCTGATAGAGATTATCGCGGTATTGATTATTCTGGGCATTCTTGCTGCGGTGGCCGTCCCGAAATATTTTGAGCTGCAGGACGATGCGGCAAAGGCGGCGCTGAAACGTGCGGTTGCCGAGTTGAGTGCAAGGGATAATCTGGCCTGGGCAAAATACAAGTCAGGGACAACAGAT
>CAZKGS010000131.1:0-2571 GCA_964552105.1 uncultured Syntrophaceae bacterium | reverse complement strand
GTAAGTATTCTCAATAGGAAACCCCGAATGGAAAAAAGTATGGCAATGTTCAGTGAGCTTGCGGGAGCTTCAATAAAGGATTAGAAATCGAGTCAGGTTAACTCTGCCATAAAGGTATTGAAATCATAAAGATCGAATTGTTTCTTCGGGGAGATAAGGAGAGGAATAGATGTTTCCCCTCCTTATTTTTTTAATGCGTGGAGGTTGAAAATCACGTTGGCCGGTGGTATCTGCTCCGCAATCTTTTCTGTCTACAGGTAAGAGCTGGTTGGAAAGATGCATATAAGCAATCAAAAAGGCTTTACCCTCCTTGAAGTCGTTGCAGTTCTTATCATTCTTGGTATTCTCATAGCAATAGCAATCCCCAGAATTTTTAATGTACCTGAAGATGCCGCAGAGTCAGCTCTGAAAGTAGCAGTCGTCGAGTTGAATGCACGTGAAAATCTGGCCTGGGGAAGATGGAAATCTGACAGGGTCGAATACACTGTTGGCGATATAAAATCTGATTTAATGCAATTTACAGTAAATGACGATAATACATTAATCGGTTCTGATAACCATGGGAGACAGGCGGTTGTATCGAGGATGCCACCTTCAGATGACTCTCCCGGTCGTTGGAAAATTGAAAAATTTATTAATTAGCTCAGGTTATCCTCCCACATAATCCATGAGATATTTCAGAAAAAATAATAAAGGTTTCACCCTGATCGAAATCATTATAGTCCTTCTGCTTGTTTGCATCATTGGTGCTGTTATCCTGATCTCCGGTGTTTATTCCACCTCCGGGGATGATCTCCCATCACGGACAGAGGTAATCAAGGGTCATCTTCGTTATGCCCAGACACGTGCCATGAATGCGAATACGATCTGGGGAATCAAATTCTTCGTGAACGAAAACAGAAGCTACTATTATCTTTTTCAGTTAGATGAAAGCAACAATGAAACAAGTGTTGTGTTGCCGGGGGAAGAAGCGTCTCCAGTAGCCCTGCCTGAGGGGATGGTTGTGTCTGCGGGAACAGTCTACTTTGATGACTGGGGAAAACCGTATAATGCAGTGCCGTCTCCATCAGCGACGAGCAGTACCATTACTGTAACTGTTGATACTGCAGCTATCACTATAACTAAAAACACCGGGTTTATACCATGAAAATGATACATACGTTAAACCCTAATCAGAAGGGTTTTACCCTGGTAGAGATTATTATCACAATCGTAGTGGCGGCTATACTAGGTGCTATGTTCCTCCAGATTATGGAAACAAACCTGACTGGAAGCGTGGAACCTCTCATCAGGGTCCAGGATACATTCACTCTCAATGAGGTTATGGAAAAGATAACGGCGGACTACAAAAAGTTAACCATAGAAGATCAAACACCACTTGCTACCCTCAAATCTCGCATCGGAAATAAAGATGAAGAAGTAACAAATGGAAAATACGGTTCATACACGGTTAAATACAACGACTATATTTTATTCAATGATGATGATGGTGACGGTATTTATGATGAAGTTCATGATGACGGGTCCGGTGGTAATAAAATTCTCAAGGTTGCCGTTTCGATAGGTGACGAGAGATTGACATCACTGTTTACAAAATAATCACTGTAGGGCCCGTTCCCCGAACGGGCCGTTCTCGATGTTAGGGTTGTAGGGCAAGACTTAGCCTTGCGTAAGGACTTTAAGAAAATGATGAAAAAACAGACCGGTTTTACACTTATCGAGATGATAGCTGTTTTTCTCATCATGGGGGTAATAGCAACTGTAGCGGGTATGGCAATCGTCACAGGGATGAAGGGTTACCTCTTCGCGAAGGATAATCTTTCCATCAGCCAGAAATCCCAGATGGCGATGGCCCGGATGAACCGGGAGTTGATGGAACTTCTCGATGTTTCAACGGCAGAATCGTCGCGGATAACCTATCAAAGGCTGGGCGGTACCGGTACCGTAACGCAGACCATATATCTTGATGAAACGGATGAAAAGGTCAAGATTGCCTCCGGACTGAATCCGTCAGGTGGCGATATCCTGGTAGACCGTGTGAGTGAATTTAAGCTAAATTACTATAAAGGAACGGGTTTCTGGGTAGCCGGAACCGATGATATTCGGGAACTCTCCGCCATTGGAATCGATCTTGACCTGAAACGTTTCGAAGATGAAAGGATCATCGAGTTTTCCACCATGTTGAGCCCGAGAAATAATAAGAATTACGGAGGTGCGCCGTAATGACCAAAGGTTATTATCCTGTGGAATCACATCCTGTTCATTCCAGCAGGGGGGCCATGCTGATCAGCCTGATTATAACCATGGTCATCTTGTCCGTTCTTGGTGCGGCCATGCTTTCCTTTTTTTCAACATCTACCATGAGTCAGCTCGGAGGGAGCAGTTCCATGAAGGCTTATTATCTTGCCGAATCCGGGTACAGGTATGCCGACAGTGAATTAGCCAATACAAGCAAGAGCGGGCAGGATAATAAACTGGAGTCCTTGCATAATACGGATTACATCTTTTCGGACAATGCAGGAAAATTTCATCTTGATATATACCCCTATTATTATGTAACCACGGCGGATC
>CAZKGS010000130.1:0-6773 GCA_964552105.1 uncultured Syntrophaceae bacterium | reverse complement strand
GTAACTTCTGGTAAAAATTCCTTGCCCAACATGGCTTTTAAATCCTCAATGTTGGATTCCATCTTCTTAACTTGATTCGCATACCCTTCAGATGTCCTGGCCATATCACCTATCGCCGCGGTCGATCCTTGCACCATTAGAGCGTATGAGGCTTGTGCCTTCATGCCGGCAGTAAGTTCGTTTTTCGTAGAGGCAAGTCCCATTGACAGAGCTTTTTCTTGAACCACCGTTGCATTCAGAACAACTCCGTACTTTTTCATCGTTTCATAATTACCGACTAAAGCAGACTGAATATCTTCCATAACTTTGGCCGTGGGAAGATTGTTGAACGATCCCAAATCAGCCGACAACTTTACGATCTCATTTGAAAGATTAGCCGCTTGCCTTGCTTCCATCCCCATCGGAACTAATAAATCTTGAACAGAGGATAGATATTGTTTTGCTTCCCTGGTTGACATTGCATACCCGTCAACCAGAGCTTTAGACCATTGCTCAACACGATTTTGCTGCCCGGCGAAGACGACGTTAAATTTGCTTGATACCTCTTCCAAATCGGAAGCAGCCTTTATCGCTTCTCTGCCTACCTTTTGGATTTGGTAAACGGCAACAGTCCCCGCGGCCAGCGCCGCCACGCTCATAACCTTAAATGCTTTTGATACGCTGGTCTGCATTTGATTTGCAGAACGATCAATTTTCCTGTGCGCTCCATCAAGATCACCCTGGAGACGTCTGTCTTCTCCTCGAATCTCAATATAGGCCCCGCCGGCTTTAGTCGCCATTATTTTCCCTCAGCTTGCTGATCCAAAAGTTAGCCATTGTCAAAACCTTCTCGAAACATTCTCGCCTATTTTCAATCTCATACAGTTCCATGTTTTTATGCACTGCTATTTGATTTATGTCTATCGGACCATTGAAACTCTCGATTAATTGGCCCCTGGTCAGGTAGAATATTTTAACCGCATCTTCGTTTTCCTCAATGAACTCTGGCCTGCACGTTTCGCAAGGCGGCTCTTCCGGTGGATCTCTTTTACCATAGATATTGTTTCTGCATTCTTCACACGCTTCTTGCCTCGTTATCCCGATATGTGAGTAAGCATCGTTCCACTCTATGGTGTCTTTGAGTTTTTTTCAGCCACCTTGACGCGTGCAGTTTTCGCGTTAAGCTGAAGTTCCAAACATCGCGCCATAAACCTGTCAAACACCGGAGCGAGGATCAACAGAAGTTTGTTCTCCCTGGTGCACTCGATTGGATTACCTTCCATGTCGTAAAAATCCTTCAACCCGGTTATGGAATGATCGATCGCATCATCCCGCTCTTTTTGCTCTTCTTCGGGAGTCATATCTTTGTAATATGTGTTCCTTTCCATTGCTCTGGAAGCCGTATTTAACACATATTCAGATTCTTTCGCTCTCTTTGCAATCTTATCACGGACAAATTGAGCGGAAGACCTGAACCGTGCCTTGCCCGTCTCTGGAATAGGATCGTCATATGTAATTTTCCCGGTTTTTATGTCAATGCTCGACTCGAAAAAATCAAACCAGTCTCCCAAATCTTCTTTTAAATTAAATGCGGTTCCTTTCATCTCGTTTCCTTTCTTAGATTAAAATCATATGCCCGCCAGAAGGAACGGCGGTAAACTCTACTGTGCCCATTGCTGATTTTTCCATGGTGATTGCCTGGCACTTCGATATGAGAATCGTATATCCAGTATCCACAGTCCAGTATGATGTATTGTCAATGTAATATTTGAGAACCCCGCCCGTGAAAGCGCTTGAGTTAAGACATGCCGAATCCAACAGTTCTTGCCCGGTAGTGTCGTCTCCGCTATACAGGCCACCGAAAGTCAGCTCCCCAGCATCGCCCACGCCAAAATGTTTCTTCTTGATGTCGAGATCCCACGAATCCTCTTCAATTATTTCCCGAGAGAACCCGCCATAGCTCCACGTCCCCAGCCCAGCAACCTTGTATGTCCCTATCACTACTTTTGCTATCCTGCCTGATTTAGTTCCCATTGTGCACCTCCTGCTTTTTTTTCAAAGCCTTATACAACAAATGCGTTTCTCTTGTTATTTCCATCGTTGATAAATGACCACATCTTATTGACGTGTCCACTACTATTTTATATCCTGCATTTCTCAAATCTGAGCAAAAGCCTATATCTTCCCCAACCACTCCCGATCTTTCGGGGTCGGGATTCGGCCTGAATTTGAACCACGGTGCTGGCATTTCGTGAAACACTCTCATATCAACCATCAAGCACCCGGTCCCTGTTGCGTCCACTTCCACCAGTTCATCTTCTTCCCAGTCTGAAACATCATAATACGAGTTTATTTCACCTCTCAGCATGAGTGGGTCAAAAGGCGGATAACGTCTATGTACCATACACCCTACTACCGGCAGTTTATGCCTTAGAAGTTTAGGAATTGTATCCATTGGGTATGTCTGGTCCAAATCCATCATAATTAAATGAGAGGCACCGATTGCCATAGCGTGTTGAACTATATTATTTCTCAGTCCATCTATCGGCCCATTACATGCTACGATAGGGGTGAAGGTAGGCCGCTCCATATGAATGAAAGATTGAAAGAACGGGAAAGGCACATGACTCCATGAACACGGAAAACCGATGCATAATTTAAAGTTGCTTATCTTCATGATTTCCTTTCGTTACGTAAAATATTGTTTCGGTGCCGCACATTATCTTTTTAACCTTATGACCCTTGAGTGCTTTCCTGAATTCTTTGCCCAGGGAATACGTTTTAACGTCTACCCCATGCTTTTTGTTACACGTCGATATTTCCACAATGTCTACTGTTGCGCCCTCGTTCAATGGAGTGTCGAAAACTATACACACCTTTTTATGGGCACTTTTCAATGCATTTTTAACGATTTTTTTCCACTCAGCGTTATGCTCAAGAACATGCCTCATGAAGATCCCATCACAACAGCTTTCATATTCAGTCAAATCAACCTTTTTATCTGCATGCGGAGTATCGCTTCCATCAATTCCGATTGCATTTTCCCGGTAAAGTTTAAATGCCCCCGTTCCAGTCCCCCAATCCTCAACGGTATTGCAGTCCTCTAGAAATTCGGCGCCCAGTACATAAGTTGAAGGTCCGCCGTAAAGTCCTTCGGTTGGTTCTTTGGAAAGATTCCTATACCACTGATTCCATTTATTAAGCATCTTTCAACTCCCTGTGGTGATATTCAAAAAAGTTATTATCGTAAATATCGCCTTCAATCCCGTTCACTTCGCATTTATGCTTTAACATCACGTAAGGGAATGAAACTTGATCGTTGATGCTGTACAAAAGGCAGTGCATCAGCCAAGTAGTCATAAACTTTTGAGTTTCAGGCGTGTTTCGATACATAAAGACTCCGGCCGCAAAGTTTTTATCATCCACAAAGTCAGGGTCTTTTGAGTACGTTTCCAACTGTTCCGCCAGCGGTTCATATTGATACCGATCTATCAGGTAGCCGTTGTTTGTGCTCATTTCCTGGATGATAAAACCTACCTCGTCTCTTATGCAGTCCAAAAATGGATGTTTGAAAATTACAATATCTCCACATTGGTTCAAAAGCCACACGATAGAAGTCTCATGTTTTAGTGTTATTGCTGAGTCCAGCCAGACATAATAATCATACCCAGGCTTTAATTTCCATCCCATCATTCTTGGAATTTTCGCCTGTAATCTCGGACTCATTACCTTGCCACGAACTGGATATGTTTTGTCAGTGAAGTTGAAGAAATCTAGTTTTACGTTCTCCGGCAACCTCTGTTTTACGTGCTCAGAACTATAATCCGGATCGATCCCGCCCAGGTTCGCGGAAATCACTGCAATCTTTATATCGTTTGTCATCTTTTTTGCTATAACATGCGTATGGACAATCCTTCCTTCTGAAGTTACGTTTTGACAGTGTTTTATGTCAAAGTTTGCCTTCGTTCCGTACAACCTTCTATATGCTGGATGGGAATAATACAGCCATGAGTTTTCATTCCAAAAGCTCAAATGCGTAGGGTCTTGAAATGTTCCCCGGCCGTCTGTTGAAGGGGTAAAACTTTCAAAGATGCCCCCCGGTTTCAGGATTCTCCATATTCCCTCGATCACCTCAACCGTTTTACCGATTGGGATATGCTCAAGAAAATCAAAGGCCCGTACTTCGTCAACAGTATTGTCGCCGTAAGGGAAGCCCTTGCAAACATCAAGCACAATATCCGGGTTTACTTCTGCCCGGCTGTCAATATTTTTGTAACCCTCCATGTGATTGAATCCGCAACCTAAATTAAGCTTCATTATTTTTCTTAACCATTTCTTCGTATTTGTCTCCCCATTTTTCGTTGAAGACTTTACGATTTTTAAGTGTTAATTCCTGATAATTCAACCCTAACGCTTGATGCGTTACGCTCCCTACGTGATGCACATAACAATCCTCAGCAACCCCCAGTTTGAAACCTGATTCTATGGCCCTCATGCAATAGTCGTCATCTTCATAATTACCGGGCGTGTAGATTTCATCCAATAACCCGATCTTTTTGATGACTTCTTTTTTTATCGCTACACAGAAAAAAACCAGTCTATGCCATGGGTACCATTGCCCCTTCTTTTCTTTTTGGCGACTCTCAGCGGCAATATTAAGCGTTGCCACGTCTTCATATTGGTCAATCAACACTTGTTGCGGCCCTGATATCTGATTGGTTACAGCACCTACCATATCAAGGCCGTCAGATAGTCGCTCCTGCAATATCTCCGCCCATCTTGGGGTCACGAAGACGTCATTGTTTAGGATAATGATGGTGTCTCCCTTCGCTGCTCGGATTCCTTGATTGACAGCGGCAGGGAAGCCTAGATTTTCTTCGTTGCGAACAACACGCCCTTCTTGATATGGCGCATATGTAGAAACCACCTTTTCCATGTACAACACCTCCATATACTCCTTATATTGTTCTTTCATCTCTGACCCATTATCAACAATTACAATTTCATAATCATTCGTATTTTCACGAATCGCGCCTATACATTCCCGTGTCATTTCCACTTGATTGTGAACTGGTATTATTATCGATATCATCATAAATCCTTTCTAAAGTAAGCAAAATTGGTTACTGAAATTAACTCCCAACCCTCGGCGCCCAGGGTATTGAAAATATCTTTCTGAATCTCGCAAGGTAAATCGTCCAGGGGAATAACCCTATAAGTTATCCTCAGTTGTTCAGGTTCATCAACCTCTTGACAATCGGGGCACAGAACCGGCTCACCTGCTTCCAGAAGTTTTTCCAGTAAGTTAACTTCTATCTGGATCGGCTGGTGGCATTTATCGCAAATCTCTTCTGTGTATTCCATCATTTATCCTCGCCCTATCTCGCCCTATCTCTTTTCGTTTATTCCTCTTTGGGATCTTCACCACAAACCATGCCGCATGTGCGATATCCCTAGGCATACATTTTGTTTCTTCCATCACCGATCCTTCTGTTTCCCACCAATCATCGAACCTCATTGTAACGGCTCCTTTCTTATTCCGTTATTCTCGTCTTGAAAACGAGATTGTCACCACTATATGATACCAACCGTCCTCGATCCCTAAGTTTTGTATGCTTCCCTCGGCACAATCTATCGTTCCAAATTCGACCAAATGAAAGAGGGCATGAAGCGTATCCGCGTATCCTCTTGCTGTTGCGCTCCCGGTTTCCTGTGGTACGAATATGCCGATATCAATGATACCCGAATAATCACACTCTGCATCCCGGCCGAATTCCATAGCCGACACATCGCCAGGAAGAATTGTACACCGGACAAACGATGTTCCAGGAGTGGGAACATACGGGATATTATCCCAAGCAATCGCTGTTGTTGTCCACCCAGTGGCAAGTCTGGATTCTATGTCAATGCGTTCCTGTACAAAATTCATAAAAGCCCCCGAATCTCGTTGAATTTTTTCTGCATTGTGTTAGCGGTATTCCTGATCCAACCTTTCGGGGCCTGTTCCGATGTGCCATATTCAAGTGGAATTGCGTATTGTAAATTATTATGAAGAAACATAGTTTGTCCTAATTTATAGGTAGAAATCCCCTTAGATTGTTTTGAAAAATTTGATTTTGTGCTTTCTGTTGTTCCTTCTGATATATTTGAAATGCTCGTATTCCAATTTGCTTTAAAGCGGCCTGTGTCTACTGGTGATTGCCTTATTAATTGCCGCATCCCATCCAGGACAACCTTCCGCACAAAAGCAGAACCGCTATATTTTACTTTTTTGGCTAATTTCTTTGTGTTAAAGTCAACTCTCATGCTGTCCTTCGTGTTTGAAAAATCCACATTGCTCTTGCCGCATCTATATTCACACCTTCCACCGCCCACTTCTGACTGTTTGAATCTGTGATAATATCCTTTATCTTCGGGGTCGGCGTCAAGTTCAGATTCGGAATTGACGCCTTTTGATCTGTGGATAGAATCGCTCCCCCGGAAGCTGTTATTTCTTCCGCTGTAAAATCCTCAAAGAGTATCGAAAGTCCGGTATAATCGGTATCCGTTGACGTATATGCCCCGGTCGCAGGTACATAAGTGGCCGTCCCTTTTGACGTAAAAGTACAGGTCAACGGAATATTCCCGATCACTTTGAACGCTGTCTTGGCTGCTTTTTGTACTACGTCTGCCAGTCCCATAATTTACCACGAACTCACCGGGGTATTGATTGTGTACTCAATTACCCAGTCCATTATAAATATTTCGTTATCGACTTCAGTGCCGGTAACGTCAACCCTCCGCAATCTTCCGCC
>CAZKGS010000129.1:0-6776 GCA_964552105.1 uncultured Syntrophaceae bacterium | reverse complement strand
GGTTAAAATTTTCGCCTTCCTTGAACTTGAACAAAATTGAACATTCTGCAAAGATTTTATAATATCAGGTTATGGACTAATATCGTAAGATTCTTTTGCAATTTCAGGGTTTATTAGCTTGAAATTTTATTGTCACTGTGTTACTCGACCTCTATTCATTGTAGTTATACAAAAATGTCAGGGGGTAGTCAATTAATGGTTAACGAAGATAACGTAAACATTGAAAAAGAACAACAGAAACAATCAGTGGGAGACAATTCTTCACTGGAAAATAAGGAGGGGGAGGCAGAAACGCATCAGCCAGAAGAATCTCTAAGTTTTGTTGATCTCTATGAACAAAGCTTACCGGATGTGCCTTATGGAGAGGTTCTTGTCGGAAAAGTCGTGCAGATAAATGATGATGTAGTCATGGTTGACGTTGGTTACAAAACGGAAGGGCAGGTGCGCATAGCTGAATTGCAGGATATAGATGGGATCCTGACCGTTTCTGTGGGTGATGAAATAGAAGTCGTTGTAAATAGTAAGAAAGAAGACAGTTTAATACTTTCCCGGAATAAAGCAGTTAATGTCAAGGTATGGAATGACGTAAAGACAACCTGTGAGACAAATTGTACGATACAGGGGAGTATTTTGGAAAGGGTTAAGGGTGGTTTTTCTGTTGATATCGGAATACCGGCATTCCTTCCAGGTTCCCAGGTCGATATTCGTCCTGTCAAGGATTATGATAAATATATAGGCCAGACACTTGATTTTCATGTTCTCAAGTATGACAGAAAAAGAAACAATGTGGTGTTGTCAAGAAAAACCGTATTGGATCTTGAAAGACAAGAAGAGAAAGAAAAAACTCTCGCAAACATTGAAGAGGGAAAAATAATAGAAGGTGTCGTAAAGAATATAACAGATTATGGTCTCTTTATTGATTTAGGCGGGATAGACGGATTGTTACATGTCACTGATATATCGTGGGGGAGGATAAAACATCCTTCAGAAAATTTTTCCAGGGGCGATACATTAGCAGTGAAGATTCTCACCTTCGATAGAGAAAAAGAACGCGTATCCCTGGGACTAAAGCAACTGACTGAAAATCCATGGGATAATATTATGAACCGGTACTCTGTCGATTCTATTGTAGAGGGCAGTGTCGTAAATATTATGGATTACGGTGCATTTATTGAGCTTGACCCCGGCGTAGAGGGACTTGTGCACATTTCCGAAATGTTCTGGACAAAAAAAATGAAACATCCTTCCAAGCTTTTATCGATTGGTGACATTGTAAAAGTTAAGATACTCGATGTCGATCCTGAAAATAAAAGAATTTCTCTTGGCCTGAAACAGACTATGCCGAATCCGTGGGAAGCCTTGGCTGAAAAATATCCTCCGGGAAGTATGGTAAAAGGAAAGATAAGAAATGTTACCGATTTTGGAATATTTGTGGGAATCGAGAGCGAAATAGACGGATTGATTCATGTTTCGGATATATCATGGAGGAAACGAGTAAAGCATCCTGCCGAGTTATACAAAAAAGGTGATGAAATTGATGCTGTTGTCTTGAATATAGACGCGGAAAACGAAAAATTTTCTTTAGGAATCAAACAGCTGGAGAATAACCCATGGGAAGAACTAAGTTTAAAATATGATGTAGGTTCAACGATATCTGGAAAAGTGACGAATGTTACAGACTTTGGTGTGTTTGTTGAAATTGAAGAAGGAATTGAGGGATTGGTCCATGTTTCTGAATTAAGCCAGAAAAGAGTCAACTCTGCGAAAGATTTGTATTCAATTGGTGATATGGTAACGGCCGTTATAAAAAATATTGACTCTGCAAACAGAAAGCTTGGCTTGAGTATCAAGGACCATGAATCAACTTCTGAAGAATCGTCGTTGAAGCAGTATGTAAACAACACGGAAAAAGTTACTTCCAGTCTCGGAAAGGCTCTGGCTGGTCTTAAACTCTACGATCTTTAAAGGGAAAAATAACGGCCAATGAGAAAACACCCTGTCATCTTTGGGCTACTGCTGTTGGTCATCACCGGGGCCCTGTTTTTCCTTGTCATGTATGTTATAACTTTCCTGTCTGGAGAAAGCAAAATCATTTCCCTGAAGGATAAGGTAGGAGTTGTAATATTAAAGGGCGTGATAAATAAATCCAAAGAAATTGTGGATCAACTGGACAAGTACGATCAAGATGACGATATTAAAGCAGTTATCGTGAGAATAGATTCACCCGGAGGTGCAGTAGTACCTTCTCAGGAGATATATGATAAAATTGTTCAATTGAAAAAGAAGAAAAAGGTGGTAGTCTCAATGGGATCGGTAGCTGCATCGGGTGGCTACTATGTCGCCTGCGCTGCCAATAAGATTGTTGCCAATCCGGGTACCATAACAGGCAGCATTGGTGTCATTATACAGTTTCCTCAGATGGAAGAATTACTGAAAAAGATAGGCCTGAAATCGACCGTTATAAAAAGCGGAAAGTACAAGGATGTGGGTTCTCCTGCGAGAGAGATGACGTCTGATGAAAAGATATTGTTGCAGGGAGTGGTTGACGATATTTATGATCAATTCATTAAAGTCGTTTCATTCAGCAGGAATATATCGAAAAAAAAGATTGAAGATATTGCCGATGGAAGGATTTTTAGCGGCAGACAGGCCCTTGATTTAGGTCTTGTTGACTACCTGGGCAATATGGAGTACACGATTGATCTCGCAGCCCAACTTTCCGGTATAAAGGGAAAACCCCAGGTTATTTATCCAAAAGAAAAACGTTCAGGTCTGCTTCGATATATTATCCAGGAAATGGTTTCCGCTGTTTCAGATGAATTCAGGGGAGAGGAAACGGGAATTCAGTATATCTATATAAACTAAACGTGTAATTATGACAAAAAAAGACTTGATCGACAGATTACAGGAAAAACTGCCTAACTATTCGAAGAAGGATATGGAATATGTAGTAAATATAATATTCGATGGCATGAAGGATGCGTTGAAGAAAGGTAACAGGATAGAAATCAGAGGATTTGGAAATTTTACGGTAAGGACAAGAAAATCCCGAATGGCAAGGAATCCAAAAACAGGCGCGTCGATTCACATTGCGGAGAGTAAAATTCCCTTCTTCAAGGTGGGTAAGGAACTAAAAAAGATGGTGGATAATCCATCATAGCCAGGATGAAAAAACGTGTATTTATGAACTATAATACTATCAAAATAACAAAAGAAGAGGGATATGCGATTATCACGTTAAATCGTCCCAGAGATATGAATGCCCTTTCAAAAGAGATGAGAGATGAACTGGAAGATTGTTTTAACCAGTTTGAAAAGGACGATTTTGTTCGGGCTGTGATACTGACCGGGGGTGATTATATATTCTCTGCCGGTATGGATATCAAAGAGATGTCTGCGTTATCTGATGGGGAGATAGATGATTATTTTGGATCTATGATCAACTACTTACAAACTGTATATACATTTAAGAAGCCCGTCATCGCAGCCGTCAGCGGAATAGCCCTGGGGGGGGGATTTAATCTGGCTACCGTGTGTGATATTATTATAGCCTCTGAAACAGCTATATTCGGCCATCCTGAATTGAAGTTTGGATTAAACCCTCTTTTTGATCCTTTAAGGCGCATTGTGGGGATGTCAAAGGCAAAGGAGATTGCCATGCTCGGGGAGCCTGTTGCGGCACAGGAGGCCTTGAGAATTGGTCTTGTGAATAAAGTTGCGTCTCCTGATAGATTTTTGGAAGAGGCAAAAATTATTGCAGGAGAACTTTCCAAAAGATCAACCAAGGCAGTCGAAGCAGTCAAAAGAATATCAGATATTGTTCCCCGCCTTGATAAAAGCACTGCTCTTGAACATGAGTTTGAGATATCGGCACTTCTTTTTTCGAGAGCAGAAAGAAAAGAACAAATGAAAGGTTTTATCGAAGAATTAAAAAAACGGAAGAAAAAATAACTTTGTCTTCCGTTTTCTGTCGCCTACATGTTGTTGGCTTAATTCTTATTCTTCACCGTAATCCGGTTTGGCAAAATCCCTCAATTGATCTCTTCTCTTTTTATGTTGCAATTTCCTCAGGGCCTTCGCCTCTATTTGTCTTATCCTTTCCCGGGTTACTCCCATCATTTCCCCCACCTCTTCAAGTGTAAAGGGCCCGTAATTACAGGCTACCCAGGTACAGTTACAAAATATTTCGTTATTTAACCACCATTCACAGGTTTGGTCGTCACAGGGTTCGATAATGTAAATATTTGACTTCTTGCATTTATATAAATCGGCCAACGGGTATTACCCCCTTCTTTATTTTTACTTAGCTTATTTTAAGTTCTAAATTCGATTTGTCAACAAAAAACAGCTTTTATTTATCCAGCACTTCGTCCGGTCGGGAAGGTTTTCCAATCATCCTATATACAGTACCACCCCATAGTCCGATCATGATTGTCTCTGCTTTCAAAAGCAATACGTTATAATCATCATATTCTGAAATTTGTCAAGAGTGTTTACCCGATTCCTCCCTATTTGAGATTTCAAGATGGCGTAGAAGAATAACGCTCGTAAAAATGAGCCCGCCCACCAGCACTATTGCCAACGCAAAGGAGTGTAGTTCTCCCAGAGTTCCCATAACTGCGGGAATTAAACCTGCTCCCATCAGGTAAGCAAAAAAGACTGTAGCAGAAATAGAAAGATTTCGAAGCTGAGGAGGAACGATATTGGACAGAACCGTGAAAGCGGCCGGGAAAAAACATACGGAAAGCATGGGCTGAAGAAACACGACAAGAAAAACCCAGTTTCCCGGCACCATTCCGAGAAAAATTGTCATGATCCCATTGAAAATTAAGACACACTTTATTGTTAATTTTGGACCAATCCGGTCCGAAACCCATCCGGCAATGAGGGCAACGGCCAATACGGGAATTCGCGAGAATGCAATTAGAGTATTGGCTAAAGTTCTTTCTACGCCTCGCTCTGCGACTAAGTAAAGGGGAAGCATACTATACACCCCGATGCTGGCAGCGATGGCAAGGCTAAAAAGAACAGTCATGATCCAGAATGCTCTTTGCGATAAGAGCATGCTAATATTTCGATAGTTGGGGACTGCTCCTCTAAATTCTCCACCCCTGCCGAAGAAAGCGAAAGAGAGACCTACAAGGATTGAAGTTGCTCCAATAATGATGAGAACTCCTTTCCAGGGACAGCATTTCATGAAAGCCTCGGAAAGGAGAGGCGCAACAATGAATGCGAGAGATGGCGCCAATTCATGAATGGCAATGGTCTTACCCCAGTGTTTGTAATTTATAAGAGAAGTTATGGTGGCCATACCTGAAGGAAGATAAAATCCGGCGGATATTCCCAGAAAAATCAGCCCAAGACGCATTTCAAACCATGAACGGCTCAGGGCAATAGCGAAAAGAGCCATACCTGTTGTAATAGAAGATAAGATAATAATCTTCCGGTGAGAAATTCGGGAGGCTAAAAAACCGGATCCCAGGAGTGCGGTACTGTATCCAATGGAAATAAGCAAAAAGAGACTTCCTGCTTCTCCATGAGTTATTCCAAGGTCATGCTCGATTGTGGGCATCAGAGGTGCCAGGATAATTCTGGAAAGGAAGTTCAAAAGGAAAATCCCTGTTAAAAAAAACACGGGTCCTAATTGTAATATAAATGATGGATGAGAATGGTTTTTATTTGTCAAGACGTTGTCTGTCTACCTTACTGATGGAGTTTTTTGAGTGTTTGAAATAATCGGAAAGTATTTTTTTGTGATCAAACATGATTGGATCGGGAAGATTATCCTCCGTAAATATACCGATTTGGGCAGCATCGTCCGCTGCTTGCGGAACACCTTTCCCTTTAGCTATGAAAACAGTGGAAATAGTGTGCTGGCGGGGATCCCTGTCCGGCCGGGAATAGGTGTGCATTTGTTTCACGAGTGTCACGTCCAGCGATGTTTCCTCTTTTGCCTCTCTGATTGCTGCATCTTCAAGGGATTCGCCATAATCAACAAAGCCACCTGGAATAGCCCATCCGACAGGATCATTTTTACGTTTTATCAGAATAATTTTCCCTCCGGCTACCTCAATGATGATGTCAACCGTTGGTGTCGGATTTCGGTAATCTTCGATTTCCGAACCACAATGAGGGCAGATTTTCTTTGTCTTTATAGTCATAAGAGATCCTTGAAAAGTGGTAATATCAAAAGAATGATTCATTTAATTTGAATAACGAGAATATGTCAAGGATGAATATGTCTGGATCGTTTTAAATTCTTGACAATTGAAGGTCATTTCATTAGCCTACATTATCAAATTTTTAAATCCTGATGTTGGGGTGACATATGGTTGGTGTACTGATTATAACACACGGTAACCTTGGAAATGAACTGATAAATGCAACTGAATTAATACGGGGAGACTTAAAAGATGTTGTTGCTATTTCTGTGGATGCGGGAAAGGGAGTTGAGAATTTAACAAAAGAAATTGCTTCGGCCATAAAAAAAGTGGATTCCGGTAGGGGGGTTTTGATTTTAACAGACCTTTTTGGAGGCACCCCTTCGAATATTTCCCTTTCTTTTTTGAAAGAAAAGAAAGTTGAGGTAGTAACAGGTGTAAATCTTCCCATGATGCTGAAAATATCAGAAAGGGGAGAAGAAAAAAACCTGGGAGAATTTGCTGCTCATATAAGAGATTACGGCAAGAAAAACATCTACTTGGCCAGTGAAATATTAAATAGGAAAGCGAATAACAAATAAAGGGGGATAGGGAGTCGAAAAGCTGCTCATTTTG
>CAZKGS010000128.1:0-6794 GCA_964552105.1 uncultured Syntrophaceae bacterium | reverse complement strand
TCTTCCCACCTGACAGAGCTTTACGACCCGAAGGCCTTCCTCACTCACGCGGCGTCGCTGCGTCAGGGTTTCCCCCATTGCGCAAGATTCCTCACTGCTGCCTCCCGTAGGAGTCTGGACCGTGTCTCAGTTCCAGTGTGGCTGATCATCCTCTCAGACCAGCTAACCATCATCGCCTTGGTAGGCCTTTACCCTACCAACAAGCTAATGGTACGCGGACTCATCCTTTAGCAATAGCTTGTAAACAGAGGCCATCTTTGACTGATATGCCGTTGCAGATCAGCATTATTTGGTATTAATCCATCTTTCGATGGGTTATTCCTAACTAAAGGGCAGATTATCCACGCGTTACTCACCCGTGCGCCACTTTACTCATCCGCCGAAGCGGACTTTCTCGTTCGACTTGCATGTGTTAGGCACGCCGCCAGCGTTTGTTCTGAGCCAGAATCAAACTCTCCAGTTTAAATTCTAATTGAGACTAATCTCAATCGCTCTCAAAAAAAACAATTTAGGACCCATAAATCTATTATCCAGCTATTCAATTGTAAAAGAGCATACGGAACGAGCTTTAACTTATATTCCAAACCATCTAATTTGTCAAGAATTATTTCCTCTACTTTTAACCGTGGCAATTGAAATTGCCGACAACGAAAACCGGAAACTATACCTTCTTTCCCTATGTGTCAAGCTTTATTTACAAAAAAATAATCAATATGAAAATGATATTTTAAGTGAAATCACAGGACAATACCCCATTATAACATATTGTTTTGTTTCACTAAAACCATTGCATACTTTTTCTTGCCCTTCCGGAGACGGATTTCTCCGGCCTCATTAATATGGCTCAACCCTATGTTTTCATCAACTGATTGTATCTGCTTGCCGTTAACATAAGCTCCGCCTTGTGCAATCAGCCTTTTTGCCTCACCCTTCGATGAGCATAAGTCAACTTCGTTAAAAAGCTCAACAGGGGAAAAACCCTTTTTCAATTCTTCTCTCGATTTCACAATGGTAGTTATTGCGGACACATCCTGCGAAACTTCAGATCTCGGTATTGAGCTTGAGGCAATGAGCGCGGGATCAACAGGTTTCAATTTGAAAGCACTCGCCGATGCCCTCCAGGCAGAAAGGGCCGCTTCTTTACCATGTGTCACCTTCGTTGCTTCAAAGGCCAGCACAGTTTTAGCCATATTTAACTCAGCATCAACAAGTCTTTTTACTTCCCGTACCTCCGCCATAGGCAAAAAAGTGAAAAGAGCAAGAAATCTTTCCAGGTCTGCATCATCAGTGTTTATCCAGTATTGAAAATAATCATAAGGACTTGTAAGCTGAGAATCCAACCACACAGTACCCTTTTCTGTTTTTCCCATCTTATGGCCCAGAGAGGTTATGATAAGGGGAAATGTTATCCCATAAACCGCCTTTCCTTCAAGCCTTCTTGTAAGATCAATTCCTGCTACTATATTCCCCCACTGATCATTACCCCCCATTTGAAGAACGCAATCATAATGCCTGCTAAGATAAAAGAAATCATAGGCCTGAAGGAGCATATAATTAAACTCAATAAAATTAAGTCCTTTTTCCAGTCTTATCTTATAGCTTTCTGCAGCCAACATTCTGTTTACACTGAAATGACGCCCGATATCTCTTAAAAACTCAATGTAGTTTAGTTCGGTCAACCAATCTGCATTATTTAACAAGATGGCCTTATCTTTACCAAAATCCAGATAACGAGAGAGCTGTAATTTTAAAAACTGTGCGTTTTCATCCACGTGTTCCCTTGTTAAAACCTGCCGCATCTCTGTCTTACCGCTTGGATCACCAATGAGAGCAGTTCCCCCACCAATAAGGGCAATTGGCCTATGTCCATGTCTTTGCATATGGGCGAGGGCCATTATGGGAACAAGACTGCCTATATGAAGGCTTGTAGCGGTAGGGTCAAAACCAATATAACAGGGAATCCGATCCCTTTCCAGCAGGTCTCGAATACTTTCTTCATCCGTTACTTGCTCAACGAAACCTCTTTCAAAAAGTACGTCATAAACGCTCTCCAAATCACAAACCTCCATATCAAAACAGGGCTAAAGACATAGGGCAAGAGGCAAAGGGTAACAGCCTTTAGCCTTTAGCCTTTAATCTTCCAGTTTTAGATTCAATCTTTCGATACTGAAACTTTTTCCACTTTCATCGTCAATGTCTATTATAACACCCTGGAGCCATACATTTTGTTTTGCCACATCATATCTGGCAGGAAGTAAAGTTAAAAACTTTTTAATAATTATATCCCTTTTCATCCCTATAACGGAATCGAAAGGACCTGTCATTCCTACATCGGTAATATATGCAGTACCTTGTGGCAAAATTCTCTCATCCGCTGTCTGAACATGGGTATGAGTTCCCAGAACAGCACTAACCTTTCCATCTAAAAACCACCCCAGGGCCTGTTTTTCCGACGTGGCCTCAGCATGCATATCTACGATGATTACACTGGTTTCATCCCTTAATTTACGTATCTCTCTCTCCGCCACCCTAAACGGACAATCAAGGGGATTCATAAAAACCCTTCCCATTAAATTCAAGACCCCAATGGGCTTCCCCGAAATACTTCTCGCAACAACACTCCCCCACCCAGGGGATCCCTCCGGATAATTAGCCGGCCTTAGAAGGGTTTCATAATCTTCAATAAAATCTATTATTTCTTTTTTGTGCCATATATGATTACCCGAAGTTAATACATTTATTTTATTGCTATAAAGCTCCCTCACTATTTCTCTCGTTACTCCAAAACCACCGGCCGCATTCTCACAGTTGGCAATAACCACATCTATCTTATGCTCGTTCACTATCGAGGGGATAAGCCTGCTTATAACTCTCCTGCCCGGTTTACCAACTATATCTCCGATAAAAAGTACTTTCACTTACCTCTATATTCCATTTCTATTTTGCGAAGTCAGACACCCTCATTTCCCTTATAACGGTAACCTTGATCTGACCGGGATACGTCAGTTCAGCCTCAACCTTTTGTACTATGTCTTTGCAGAGCATTACAGCTTCGGTATCTGATATCTTTTCATTTTCGACAAGGATACGGATCTCCCTGCCGGCTTGAATCGCATAGCATTTATCAACACCACTAAAGGAGTTTGCTATATTTTCGAGTTCACTCAAGCGTTTTACATATGTTTCCAACATTTCCTTACGAGCCCCGGGTCTTGCCGCGGAAAGCGTGTCTGCTGCCTGAACAAGGACACCAAGCAATGTATTGGTACGACCATCATCATGGTGAGTAGCTATTGCTTGAACGATTTTCTCCGATTCGCCAAACCTCCTGGCATAATCTGCTCCGATGGCAGCGTGGGTTCCCTCAACTTCGTGATCAATCGATTTACCTATATCATGGAGCAATCCAGCTCTTTTTGCCTCTTTTACATCAAGTCCTAACTCGGCCGCTATCATGCCCATCAGTTGAGCAACTTCTATGGAATGTTGAAGAACATTTTGGGAAAAACTTCTCCTGAATTTAAGTCTCCCAAGGAGCGACAACAACTCGGGATGAACATCATGCACTCCAACATCGAACGACACCCTTTCACCTGTTTCACGAATCATTGCATCAACTTCATCTCTGACTTTATTGACGACATCCTCAATTCTTCCCGGATGAATCCTTCCATCACTTATCAATCTTTCCAGAGATATTTTTGCCACCTCACGACGTATGGGATCGAAACTTGAAAGGACCACCGCTTCAGGAGTATCATCAATAATCAGATCCGTCCCTGTAGCAGCCTCTATGGCTCTGATATTTCTCCCCTCCCTCCCGATAATCCTGCCTTTCATTTCATCTGAAGGCAAGCTGACAACGGAGACTGTATTTTCGGCCACAAAATCACCGGCATAACGCTGAATAGCGTAAGCAATGATCTCACGAGATTTCTTATCAGAAGTTCGTTTCGCCTCATCTTCTATATTCCTTATCATGACAGCCGCATCATGTTTTGCCTCATCCTTCATCAATTGGATGAGGTAGTTTTTTGCCTCTTCAGATGAAACGCCTGCAATTTTCTCCAATCGCATTCTCTGTTCTTCGATAATTTTATTCAACTCACCATGCTTTTCATCCAATTGAGATTCCTTATTGATAAGACCTTTTTCCCTCTTCTCGATATTCGTCTCTTTTTGAACAAGCAAGTCCATTCTCTTGTCCAGATTTTCTTCTTTCGATCGAAGCCTCTTTTCTAAATTGTCAAATTCTGCTTTCTTCTCCCTGGTCTCATTCTCAATCTCAGCCTTCGTTTTCAGGAGATTATCCTTAGCCTGTAAGATGGCTTCTTTTTTGATTGTATCAGCTTCTTTTTTTGCTTCATCTACAATTCTTACCGACAAGGTTTCGGACGATTCCAGGATCTTTCCGGAAATTCTCTTTCGCAGAAGGTACCCCAGGACAATCCCTATCGCAAGCGCCCCAAGCGCTATTATTAAGACCATCGTATTACTACTTACCAAAGCCATTTCACCTCCTCACAAGTATCGTATTAAGACGATACCATGACCTGCTTAAGTATAATTAAGACACAACAAAAGGGAATGCAATTAAGGGGAGTTATCTGGAAGGGCTAAAAAATATAACCGCCAAGGGAAAGCCTCAACATCCATCAAAAAATCTGAGGAGCTGACTTCTCTTTTAAAAACTTAAGAAGTCCCCCCGCCTATGCCGTGTTAACTACCTTTTTTGAACCTCTTATCAAGGTGGGTGCCCCATTGCAGCTTTAGGCTTTCCACCTTTATCCTATTTGGGATACTGGCAGACCTGCTCACCACTAACATAGAAAGGCTCCCGGTTCTAAGGTGTTGGATCAAAAAATTTACGTTAATCACAAACATCGCAGGGGATATCTTATGTATTTTCCTGACTTATTTCTTCTATATAGCTAATTAACTTTTCAGATTTGCTTTCCAACAGGCTACAAAAGCCCTCTTTTTCTTCCCTGAGTTTAAACAATTCATCTGCAACGTTTAAAGCAACCAATATAGCAATGTTTACAGTTGAAATATCTTTCGAGGTGTTTCCCATCTCTTCGGCCCTATCATTCACATATTTAACAACACCTTCTACATACTTATCCCCTCTGTCATTCAAAACTGAAAATTCGCGCCCCATTACCTTTATATCAAAGCGTTTTTTCAAACGTTCTTCCCCAAAACTCAAACTTCTATGCCATGAAGCATATCAAGCAGCAAATCTACTTTTGTTCGAACAGAATCCCGTTCTTCATTTAGCATCCCAATTTTATTCCTCACCTCTTCTAATTCTCCATCCTTGCTCTTGAGCAATACCTCTAATTCCTCATTTCTTTTTTTCAGCAAGGCATATTCTTTTATAATACTCTTGACCTTCTCCTCAAGTTCATTAAATTTGACTAATTCCACTGCGAACACTTTACCTTTCTACGATCTATTAACCGAGACCTTTGCATAACGTCCCCTTTTGTCCAATTTCTGCGTCAGTCTCAAATTTCAATCCTCGAAATATCCAATATATTCCTGTGGTCAAAATTTTCGCCTTCCTTGAATTTGAACAAAATTGAACATTCTGCATACGTCTCAACCCTTCTTAAATAAAACAAATTTCACAGCAGAATTATGCCAATCCACAACATAAAAGTCAAGATTTTATTTTTAATCCAGATCCATAAGGATGGCAAAATATCCATGAACTGCATCCAGCAAATCTTTTCTTTCATGTATTGAAACCGCCATTTGCCTGAACCGGGCACCCCCTCTTAAACCTTTTGTATACCATAAAAGATGTTTGCGGAAGTTTTTTACACCCATTTTTTCACCAGAGTAACGTACACTCATGTTCAAATGCTCGTGTATTATATCCTTCCGTTCTTTCAATGTGGCTGGAAAATAAACATACGGAGATGAAAGGCAGTTGATTATGTCCCTGAATATCCAGGGATTGCCAAGGGCTCCCCGTCCGACCATTACTCCATCACATCCTGTCACATCGAGCATCCTTGACGCATCTTCCGGATTTCGTATATCACCACTCCCTACCACAGGAATACTCAACCGCTCTTTAACCCTGGAGATGAGTTCCCAATCTGCCACACCGCTGAACCCCTGTTCAACTGTGCGGGGATGCAAAATTAAGGCATCCACACCGCAATCTTCAGCAATGGCAGCTATATCCATGGCATTAATTTCACCTCGCTTCCACCCTGATCGGATCTTAATCGTCAGAGGCAAGCTCGTGGCTTTTCGCACTTTTTCCAGTATGACAGAAACCTTTACCGGATCTTTCATCAGGGCGGCACCCGCTCCTGTTTTCAGAACCTTTTTTACGGGGCATCCCATGTTGATATCAATAAGATCAGCCCCTTCATTCGTCACTATCCTTGCGGCTTCGGAGAGGACATCCGGATCTGCCCCAAATATCTGGACACCAAGCGGTCTATCCTCCGAAGATGATTCAATATACCGATAACTTTTCCCTGTTTTCCTCACAAGACCGTTGGAACTGACCATTTCCGTAAAACAAAGGGCGCAGCCAAATTTTCGTGCCAGTGTCCTGAACAGTACGTCCGTAATACCGGCCATGGGTGCCAGAAAAATATTATTTTTTAGTGACAATCCGCCGATTTTCATCTGAAGCCCTCTTGCTTTATAAATTTTTCTGAATCTCTTTAGAGTCTTTATTCACAACAACTGCGTTTTTTGCGCAGATGTTGGGCTAAAGACGAAAGGCAAAAGGAAGGATTAAGAAATAATTCTCTCAGGACCTTTAG